>CAYUEH010000020.1:1242-19006 GCA_964442465.1 uncultured Laspinema sp.
GATCATAGAATGAGTAGAAACTAAGAAATACAGATGGCGCAACAAAGCGAAGGGATCAAAATAGTCAGTGATAATCGCCAAGCCCGATTTTTATATGAGATTCTGGAAAAATACGAAGCGGGGATTGAATTAAAAGGGACCGAGGTTAAATCGATTCGGGAAGGGAAGGTGAATATCAGAGATGGGTATGTCTTGTTTCGGGATGCGGAGGCGTGGCTGCTGAATGTGAATGTGTCGCCCTATCAGACGGCCAGTCTCTATTTTAACCATGAGCCGACCCGGAGTCGGAAGTTGTTGTTACACCGCGATCAAATCCGCAAGTTGATTGGTAAGGTGGAACAGAAAGGCTTGACAATGGTACCGACAAAGATGTATCTCAAGCGTGGGTTAGTTAAGGTAGAGATTGCTCTTGTCCGAGGCAAGCAACTCCACGATAAGCGAGCGGCAGTGAAAGAACGGGACCACAAGCGGGAGATAGAACGGGCGTTAAAGCAGTATTAGGGGTTCTAATACACTGCTTCCCACTCCCGGACTATCTACGGCAAAGGCGATTCGCAACTGATGACCCCCGCTCCGATGAGCGGGTTGAGGGTCTTCTATCGGGAATATCTGCGTTTGCGTCTGCGTGCGATTTCTTTGCGCTTACGCTTTTCTAGGGGAGTTTCAAAGTGACGCTGACGCTTCATGTCTGCATAAATTCCCTCTTTTGCTACTTGACGCTTAAAGCGGCGCAGTGCAGATTCGATCGCTTCATTTTCGCCGACAACGACTTGAGTCATCCGGTATCCTCCTGAGTATCAACAATAAGATGGGCGGGTGAAAAGTGCTCTACCCCAACTCGGGTAAGCTTGATATCCCAGTCACGGAAATAGCTGATGGGGGCATTCCTCCCCTGTCGAGCCGTTTGCGAGGGTGGGGTTCACAATCGAAGGCTCGGAGTTCGGAGCACAAAGCCGCCCAATCGCGCTTTGTCCACAACTGGCTATCTTTTATGAATTGGCTTTAAAACCCGATAGTGTTTGTTGGCTTGTCTGTATCGCAACAAACACGACAATCAAACTTTATCTGCGAAATATATTTTAACACAGAATGCCTCGGGTTCAGGAAAAATCCTCGATCGCCAGTCTTGAGCCAAGGCGATCGCCGCCAGCGGAATTATGCTCTCCCCAAGGGTGAGTGCAAGCGGGCGATCGCCTCACGCATTCAGAGAAATCGGATTGTAGCATGAGAAGGGGGATGACTTTTTCTGGATGTTGCTGTGATTAGACAGAGCCCTGGGGTTCTGTACAGCCTGAATCCGCTTCAGGAGGCTCATCGGACGGTTTAAATGCAGGGTTAGCAGGGGAAACGAGGCGGGCGGATGCTGGAGGGGGGCTGTACGGGGTCTTCACTGGATAGCCCAGGGGAGGAGTCTTGGCCCTATCTAGGCAGGATCCGGATCAATTCCCGTCAGGGTCTGGGATGAGCTGCTTTGGCGGGTTGCGCCAACCCAGGGGCGATCGCATCCTGGAATACCAGAGAGGAGAGGGAGTCGCTTTAATAACAAATATTAAAACAATGCCCCTATTGTCATCGTTTCGGCTTAAAACTCGTAAAATTAATATAAATACTTTGGAGTTGAGTAATCGGTAAGCCAATTGACCTGTAACGCCTAAGATAAAAGGCACCCGGGAAGAGAGTGGCCCTCGGGCTTCTTGACTGCAAAAATTTCATAGGAAGTAGTTAGCTCATGCATTTTAGCATTTAGGCGAACCACCGGGTCCGGATATCCCCGGTTACAATTACCATGCTAATCAAGGGGAGAAATCAGTAATGATTCGTAGAAAAATCAAGCGCAAGTCAGCGCCAATATTAGACCGAGAAAATTTATTAAATCGGATTGCGAGTCGAATTCGTCAATCTTTAGAATTAAATGAAATTTTAGAAACGACCGCCCGAGAAATTCGAGCTTTTTTAAATACCCATCGGGTCAAAATTTATCGATTTGAAGAAGATGGCAGTGGAGAGGTGATTGCGGAATCGATTCACAGCGATCGCTTACCCTCTATGTTGGGGCTACGGTTTCCCGCTACGGATATTCCCGAGAAGGCACGAGAGTTATTTCTAACTGCCCGTCAACGGGTGATCGTAGATGTAGCATCTGGACGTAAAACCACGGAAGAACTCGATTTTTCAGACAATGGAGAAAGTATCAGCCGAAGAGGTATCCGCTATTGGCCCGTAGACCCCTGTCATGCGGAATATCTGAAGAATATGGGGGTATCTTCTTCTTTAACCATTCCGATTCTTAACCAACATCATCTGTGGGGATTGTTGGTGTCTCATCATGCTAAACCTAGAAGATATTCAGAACGAGAAATTGAGATTGTCCAATTGCTGGTGGATCAAATGTCGATTGCGATCGCTCAATCGGAGTTATTAAATCGCACTCGTCACCAAGCTCGGGATGAATCGGTGCTCAATAAAATCAGCGGATTGCTGCACTCACCTTTAGACCTCAAAAAAATTCGCCAAACTGTTCTAAAAGAAACCGTCCTCGCCTTACGGGCCGATTCAGGCCGGCTCTATATTAATCCAGAAATGACCGGGGCAGTAGCTCAACTCTATACTTATGGTGTTCAACCGAGTATTGCTTGGATTGAAGAAACAGACTGTTGGCAACAGTTGATTAACGGGAGTGAGCAGATTGCGCCTCCGCAGACCAAGCCCGGGACGCATCAGAAGGAAAATCTCTCTCCCGCAGAACAGGCAATCATTGATACCTCTGGACTCGATTTACTCTCTAATTTAAACGGAAATCGCGAATCGGACTCGTTCCCTAACTCTCTCGTTTATCTGCATAGTGTCAGTATTGGTAATCTTTATCAGACCCGAGCTTTTAATCCTTTAGCTCCAGTTTTTAAAGCGACTAAGATTCGCTCAATTTTGATTATTCCTTTGAAATATAATAAACAATATTTAGGGTGCTTGACCTTGTTTCGGAATGAAATTGAAACCGAAACTTTATGGGCGGGTAGAAATGATTTAGATGAGCGCAACCGGAGACCTAGGGCATCCTTTGAAGCGTGGCGAGAAATTATCAAAGGACAAGCAAAAATTTGGAAGCTCGAAGAAATTAAACTGGCTGAATCCGTGGGGACTCATCTTTATATGGCGGTGATGCAACGACGGGTTGAAAATTTGATTCGTCACGAAGCCTCTCACGATCGCCTCACCGGGTTAGCTAATCGTCTGCTCTTTAATGAGCGCCTTTCTTTGGCCCTAGCAGATACCCAACACCGGGCGGAAATGCTGGGGGTAATTTTTCTGGATTTAGATGGATTTAAAACCATTAATGATACCCTCGGTCATGCCCTGGGAGATTTGCTTCTCAAAATTGTTGCCGAACGGTTAAGTGATTCTCTGCCCGCAGAAGATATGCTGGCCCGTTGGGGTGGGGATGAGTTTACTTTTTTAATCAATCATTTGAGTTCCGCTGAGGATGTGACGGAAATTAGCACTAAAATTTTAAAGTGTTTTCACGAACCTTTTCATTTGGAGGGGCAAGATTTTTATGTGAAAGCCAGCTTAGGAATTGCCCTAGCGCCTTATGATGGAGAAGATGTAGAAACGCTTTTGAAAAATGCCGATGCAGCTATGTATCGGGCCAAGCAACAAGGGCGGAACAACTATCAGCTTTACACCCCAGCGATCGGGACCAAAGCCTTTGAAAGACTGGTTTTAGAAACCAGTTTGCACAAGGCTTTGGAACGGGAAGAGTTCCGGATGTATTATCAACCTCAAATTGATTTAAAAACGGGACGAATTGTCAGTATGGAAGCGCTGATTCGGTGGCAGCATCCAGAACTGGGGTTAGTTGCCCCGGGTGAATTTATTCCCCTGGCAGAAGAAACGGGTCTGATTGGTCCGATCGGGGCTTGGGCGATCGAAGCTGCTACCCGGCAAAATTACCAGTGGCAGTTAGCCGGACTTCCCCCGATTAGGATAGCGGTCAATTTATCGGCGCGTCAGTTTCATCAACAAAATTTACTGCAAGAAATTGCCCAAATTTTAAGTCAATCCCAACTCCCTCCTGGCTATTTAGAGTTGGAAATTACCGAAAGTATTGCCATGGAGGATGTTGACTTAACAATTTCTCTTTTGCATGGATTCCATGAAATGGGAATTGCCATTGCCTTGGATGATTTTGGCACGGGCTATTCCTCTTTATCGTCCCTGAAACATTTCCCTTTAGATCAATTAAAAATTGATCGTTCGTTTATTCAGGAAGTCACCACTGAATCCCATGATGCCGCTATTATTGAGGCGATCGTCACCCTTGGGCATGGTTTGAATTTAGAGGTGATGGCTGAAGGGGTAGAAACCTTAGAACAGTTGGAGTTTCTACAGTCAGTCAATTGCGATGCGGCCCAGGGTTATTTATTTAGTAAGCCGGTTCCCGTGGAAATTGCTGCCGAACTATACCGGCAGTCTACATTTTCCTTCGATCTGAGATCATAGTTTTTTCAGAGACAAATACTCGTTCCGATAACCGGAACTCCTTCGGTTATCTTGGGGTCCGACCCCAGGGTCGAGTTCTTTATCCGGGCTTCCTTTGGGTGGCGATCGCCTCAATCTGTCAACACATCGAGTTTAACCTTCCCTGTTGATTGCAAGTTGAGGTTTCTACCCTATAATATAAACAGTCTGAACCCCCCAGGGGGATATAGCAGTCATGAGATGCCGTTGTGGAAGACGTCGGTGGCCCCCAACCGTTGCCAGCCGGTGAACATCCGAAGGGACATCGGGTGAGGTACAAATCCGGAAAGGAATGCTATAGTTCGTCTTCTGCTCCTGGTTGCACAGCCCAGTTGAATCGGGTTTAGCAGGTTACAGGTTCACCGCACTACCCCAGTGGCCACCTGCATGAAGCCGGTTTAAATGATTCTTTAAAACCGAGAAAATTGGGCGTTTAAAAGTCATGCAAACCCGGGATTTATCTTCGCACTAAATTGTTACCAAATACTCTATCCTATAGGATTGAAAAAACATGGGTGGAAAATTTTATTTTCCAAAACTTGATGCGATTCGGGGAGCCGCCTGTTTTTATATTTTAATTCATAACTTCATTTACGGATTACATAGTTTAGAACTCGTTCCTGATTTTGTAAAATTAATCTTTGCGGCTGGACAAGAAGCGGTCATTGTTTTTTTTGTTTTAAGTGGATTTTTGGTCAGAATTTCTTTATTCCGTCAGCCTAAATTGTCTTTTCGTAAATACTTAATTAAGCGATTTAAAAGAATCTATTTTCCCTTGATCATTTCCATGCTGCTTTCTGTTCTGATTTTAGCTTGGAACGGAACGCTTCTGCAGAAATTATCCGGGGTAGACATTCTGGGTAATTTTCTGTTACTCCAGGATTTTGGTAGTGTTAAACCGGGCACTTGGTTTTACCCCTTTTTAGGGAACTTACCCCTCTGGTCCTTATCCTATGAATGGTGGTTTTATATCATGTTTTATCCGCTCATCCATTGGGCGATAAATCCAACCCATCGGATTTACTATATCCTGTTATTTTCGGCAGCGTCTTATGGCGTTTATGTCCTCTTACCCAATCAAATTTCTTTAATTTGTTCCTATTTTATTGTAGGTTGGGTGGGTGTGGAAATCGCCAACCTCTTTTTAAAAGATAGGACCTTTACCTTTCAAACTATGCGACCTATCTTACTTTCTTTGTTGGGAATGGTGCTAATTTCAGCCATTCCTTTATTAGGGGAATCTGAATTTAAGCCCGGTTACTATCCTTTTTTAATGTTTCGGCACTTCTTAGCGGCTTTTCTCCTGTTGTCGGGGGGGCTGTATTGGTATCGTCATAAACTGATTTACTTTAATCAAATTTTAGGCTATTTCTCCATTCTAGCTCCCATTTCTTATGGACTTTATATCTTTAGTTATCCGATTTTAGTTCAATGGGGGTTAAATTCTAATCTTCCGAAAAATTGGGCATTTTATGGATTCAACTTGATGATATTAATCGGTCTGGCCTATCTGACTGAGCGGAAGTGGCAACCGGTGATCGACCGCTGGATTAAATAGCCCGATCGCCCGGATTGCCACCCCTCTCAAACTCTCCCCTAAAACCGACTTTTCAACCAATCCAACCAACCGGAACCCCGGCGGTTTGGTATTGTAGGCGGCTGATTTGCCACCCATTGATTTAACTCTAAAGCCGTGGGAAACGGCACCGGGCTACTATAACGCGATCGCAACGGTTTCCCTAACGCATTATCATCTTCCCGTAACCCTTCATAAAAAAATAACACCTCTCCCGGCAACCCACAAGCCCGATTGTAGTCGATCGCGCTTAACAAATATTCCGGACTAATCCGATATTTCCCTAACTTAATCAAAATCCCCGGAGAAATTCGCGGTAACTGTTCCGAGAAACAAGGGCTTTTCACGATCTGATTCACCACCCGTTGATAACTCTGAAAATCCCGACGATAAATCTGGGGATGCATCAAATCCGTCAATCCTCGGATAAGCCAGGTTTGAGAATCTTGCAGGTACTCATTCAAACACCAAGGATAAATATTAGGGGAAAGAGAAACCAACAAATTGGGATTAATTCCCTTAATTTCTTGATAGAGTTGCGATAAAAATTCCGTGAGTAAATCCGCACGCCACTGCAACCACTGGGCGTCTTGACAATTAGACGGGGGATCGCACTGAAATCTTTGGTGGTAAAGGTTCCGGGTAAACTCATCATACCCCCCTTCCCGGGGAAATGCCGGGAGGCGATCGTCCCCTTGAATACCGGCGACGGGGTAATTTTGGACCACTTCCAAAATTAACTGGAACAAAAAATTTTGCACCTCTGGGTGCAAGGCATTCATCCACTCAAACCCATTTTTATTGAGGAGATTTCCGGCGAGGTCCTTGGCCGCCCATTCCGGTTTTTTTTGCAGCAACATTCCCCCATTGGACTGATAGGAACTGGCGAATCCATATTCAAACCAGGGAATCACGGCAATCCCACAGGAGTTGGCTGCTTCGATGAGTTCAGCTAAGGGGTCTCGACCTTGATACAGGGGATCGATTTCTATACCAAAGGTCTCCCTTAAAACTCGACTGGGATAGAGGGTTAATCCTTTGGTCCAAACGACGGGAAAAACCACATTAAATCCCGTCTCGGCGAGAAAGGCGACTGCTTCATTAATTCTTTCTTTGGATCGGAAGACTTGACTATCGGTGGTCGTCATCCAAACGCCGCGTATTTCCATGATATTTTTGGTCAAGGGTGAGGAATTAGGGGCTATTTAAAAACCCCGTAGGCGGGTTTAAACCTACGGGGTTAAAAGGAATGCAGGAGATTAATCAGGGGAGAAAAGTTCCGCCAAAAACCCAGTCTTAAGCGATCGCTTTTTCTAGGTGGGGTTCGATCGGAGTCTCGGTTAGCAGCTCCTGATAAAGTTCGCCCAGTTGTGTGGCGACTCCATCCCAACTAAACAGGTTTTCCACCCGTTGACGGGATGCTTCTCCGAGGCGATCGCCCCAGGTGGGATGGGACAGAATCCGATCAATTGCTTCAGCAAATGCGGCATCATCCTGGGGTGGACAGAGTAATCCCGTTTCTTCGGCTTTCACACTAAATTGTAATCCGCCCACATCGCTGGCAATGACTGGAGTGCGACTCGCCATTGCTTCGATCGCCACTAATCCAAAGGGTTCATAGTGACTGGGGACCACACAGATATCCGCTGCGGCGTAATACTGAGGGAGAAAATCATCCCCAAGCCGTCCCGGGAACTGGGTAATCTCCCGTAAACCCAACTCATCCACGATCGCCTCAATGCGATCGCGCTCAATGCCATCACTATGCCCTGGACGGGAACCCCCGGCAATGATTAAACTCAGGTTGGCATCCTCTCGCGACTGCGATCGGGCTACGGCGCGAACTAAGGTTTCGATCCCCTTGCGCGAGTCAAACCGCCCCACATATAGCACCACTTTTTTTTCCGGTGCAATTCCCAAAGCCGATCGCGCTTCCTGCTTTTGAATCGAACCAAAGCGGTGGATATCTGTCCCACAGGGAATCACCTGAATCGTCCCCTTCTGGGATACCAGAGTTCGGATATGGTCTTGTTCCTGGGGAGAGGTGGCGACAATTCGTTCTGAAGTTTCCAGGACTGCCTTTTCTACCCCTAGCCTGGTGGTGGCGATCGTCGGAATGGTGGCGATGGATTTATACTTCACAGCGCCCAAGGAGTGGTAAACGTGGACTTGCTTGACCCCTTGTTGTTTCTTGAGTTCCATTCCCACCCAAGCGGAGAGCCAGTAATTGGTGTGCACTAATTTATATTCTATTCCCCCTTGCTGTTGAAACTGAATCAACCCTTCAACAAAGGTCGGTAAATACTCAAAAATCTCTTGCCGGGGGACGAAGGCTTCTGGACCGGCCACTAATCGAATCGTGCGGCAATTCGGTGCGTGTTCTACTACAGTTGGATCTTCTGCATGAGCCTTGCGGGTAAACATATCAACTTGCCACCCTTGCTTGGCGAGTGCCTCACCGACTTGACGGACGTAAACGTTTTGTCCACCCGCCTCTTCTTTCCCGATTTCTACAGCGGGGTCGCCGTGAACTGAAATTAGGGCAATGTGTTGGTTAGCTTTTACGGCCATAGTTTTCTTTTCACCGGAATTCGACAACAGCACAAAGCAGTCCGACGTAATCGCCTGCTCGTGCTTTATGATTTAGAACCGCGAATGTTGCAGCTTTTACCCGAATTTAGCGCTGACATTCAGGGGAGATTGGTTTTTCGATCATCGGCGATCGCGGGCCTTAGTTTTGATCACACTTAGTTAAGCAGTAACACTGCTTTTTACCCGATTACAGATCACTTTTTTCCCTCCCGGATTAAGGTGAGAGAAAATAGGCTGTCTTTGACTACAGATACCATACTTTTAACCGTCGATCAGGTTTTTGACCTGAACACTATAATCTTCTTTGCTAGATAGGGTTGAGGTTCATCATGCCACCCCTTTGAGGGCTTGGGCGAGTTGAGTCAGGTGACTCACTTTTTGTGGGAAGTTTCAATAGTTTATCATCTTTTAATCTTTTTGGAAAATCTCCCCCCACAAGTCTGGCTGGGTTTGACTTGAAGGGAAAATAAACCGCCAAAACTAAGGGCTGGAGAAACCGGGTTTCTTTCCTGAAGCTGGGTGTTCGGGCAATATTTATGGTAAAAACCAGGTTTCTGGTGTCCTTGCGGTGGGCTGAGAAACTGGGTTTCTTTCCTGAAGCTGGGTGTTCGGGCAATATTTATGGTAAAAACCAGGTTTCTGGTGTCCTTGCGGTGGGCTGAGAAACTGGGTCTCTTTCCTGAAGCGGCGAGTGGGATGCGGTTTCATCCAGTTTTTTAAAAAATTTGCAAAATTCCTCGTCAAAGGTCTTTTCAGACCGAAAAAAACCTGCTATGATGTCTCAAGACACCTTGGAGAGGTGGCTGAGTGGTTGAAAGCGGCAGATTGCTAATCTGTTTTACGGTTTTAATCGTAACGAGGGTTCGAATCCCTCCCTCTCCGGTTTGAAACAGCAAGGATCCACGAAGACTTGACGGAGTTAAATCTCGGTCACTCTCAGCAGATTACAGCCAACTCTAGAGTTAGATGCGTCAGTGATCAGTCCTTGTGGATTAAGTTAGGTTTAAAATCCCCCATGACCTTTGAAAGGCGTGGGGGATTTTTAATCCGGGGTAGTTTCGGGGGTGCGATCGCGCCTTACCAGCGATAACCCACACCGATATAGCCCACCGGGAAGGGAATTACATCGTCAAAGAAGTACAACCCTGCACCGATATTGCCCCCAGCATACCAGCCATTATCCCACTGATAATCCCCACCAATCGTGGCGTAGGGTAACGCCAGCGCCACGGTGCCAATCCCCCAGGATCCAGTAAACTGCCCGGGAACCGCAGGCTGAAAGTATTTTTTGTAGGAGACACCGAGTCCCAGGTTAATCCCCAGGACACTATCAATCCCGCGACCATCCATCCTGACCCAGCCAAAGGTGGGTAAATCAAAACCCGCGCTGTAGCGATAATTAGGAAAACGGGCCTGAGCGAGATCCGATGCATTAGGAGATTGCGCTTCAGTGTTTTCCGGAAGGATAGCTGCGCCCCTTACGAAATCCTCTTTATTAAAGTCAATCGACAGTTCCAAATCCTCAAGACTGATGCCGTCAGTTGCCGTCAGTTGCGCTATCCCCATTTCGCCTTCTTCCTGAGTCCATTGCGCCTCCAGATCCATCGGCCAGTTCATCTCCACACTGGGTTGTTCTGGGAGACTGGGATATTGCGCCGTAGCCGGTAGGGCCTCTTGGATACCTAACCAAGGTAACACCATCAAAGCACTATATCCTACCCATTTTTTCCTCACACCCATAATAGCCCTCCAAATTCATCAATAACTATGAATGACTTTGCTTTTTTTTTTGCATGAGTTTGGATTCAGGTCAAGTGAAATGAACTGGAAAAGAATTGGCGATTGAACTCAATAGATTTTTGAGAACGAAACCCCGATATTTTCCCAATGAATCAGAGCGTTCCCTAACCCGCAAAATCTGCAAAATAAAAGTAAAACCTCTTAGTCATCTGCCATTCCAGGACTAGAATCTAACTACCCAGAAGAGCAGATGCTAAAACATTGCTAATCTAATCCATCCCCCCTCCCGATGCAATCTTCCCTAAGATGTATTTTGTGTGTTGTGTGAACAAAACTTAACAAATAGTAGCGGGGGGAATACTGCACTTTGAGCAAATATGGAGGGAAAGGGCGATCGCTAATCTGATAACGAACCTATCCCAAAGGGTTTACAGCAGAGACATTTAGAAGCGATACCCTCCGCCCACAAAGATCCCGACTTCAACCTCCTCAACATACCCAACATTTAAAGCCGCATTGGCGACAAATCGGTCGAATAAGACTCGATCAATTCCCACAGTGCCAAAAAATCCAATAAAATTATCCTCATCGGTAGAAAGCGCAATGCCACTGCCAATATAAGGTGCAAGCTCGACTTGTAAGCTATCTTCCGTATCCGCAAAGGGAAAGTCAATGGTGACCGGAACCATCAGCATCAAATGTTCGCCAAACAAGAGGGAAGGACGCACAGATACTTGCTCCGCAAGGCCAATTTTACTCGTCAAGGCAAAACTTCCCCGTCCCAAAGGACTCGCATCCTCACTTAACCCAATATTAATGGCAGCACCGATATAGTTACCCACTCCCCGACTGGTTCGACCCAGTTCGATATCGTTATCTCGTTGAGCCAAAACTGGATTATTTTCCGCTTCAGTAGCAGAGTTTTGGGGAACCGTTTGCGGGCCGGGAATCATGAAATAATGGGGGGCGGTAATCGCTGTAGTTCCGGTCAATAATTCCGCAAAATTCCCCGATTCAGCCGGGAGTACCGGGGGTGGATTAACCCCCTCAGACTGAACCTCCCATGAGAGTGGTCCAAAAGCGGTATTCTCTGGCCACTGACCGATCGCCCTTAACCCCAATTCCCTAGCAACATCCCCCGAGAATGACTCGGCCATCGCTTTTTTTGCATCACTCCCACCCCCGAGAGCAATCAAACCGAATAGAAAAACACCAGTTGCGATCGATAGAAACTTCACAGTCACTCCTCATAAATACTTCAATGTTAAAGGGGAGAATTTTTTATTCTGAAAAGCAGAATTCAGCCTCAACTGAGCAACTGTCATGAGCAGACCCATCCAGAACCCTACCCCACGACAAACCCAGGCGATCGCCTTGAGCTTTCACCCAGAAAAATCCTCACCCCCAAAAAACGCCAAAACCAGCCCAGTTTTACAGGGAACCCACCGCACTGGCCACTTGTTGAGAAACAAAGGGCAAAATAGCTTCATTTTTGCTGTGTGCCTTACCTTCAGTAAAGACCACCAATAAATAAGGGCGCTGTCCCGGTAATTCAATATAAGCCGCATCGTGGCGCACTGTACTGGTTAAACCCGCTTTCGACCAAATCCGAGCTTGGCGATCGAGACCCCCACCGAAAAACCCCGTGACTTGATTTTCCGGGTCCTCCGCCAGGTCCTCGGGTTCTAGCGATCGCTTCATTAACTTCATCATCGCCGTGGTGGCCTTCGCTGAAACCGCCACCCCACCGACAATACTATGCAACAGGCGTGCCGTCGCATTCGTGGTCAGCATATTCCGATTTTCCATTAACTCTCCCAGGAAAACCCGCTCCCGACCATAAGCCCCATCACACCAAGTTTTGTGATTGACATTAATCGATTCCAATTCTGGCCATCCCAAAGACTGAAAATAGCGATTCACTAAATTACGCTGATGCTTCCAGCTTTCAAACGGTCCCGGGGACAATTCTGGACCACTGGTAGTCCCGGTTAACACATCCACCACCAGACTCGTGGCATCATTGCTGGAGTCCACAATCATATCTCGGATGGCCCGTTCTAACTCCGGGGAAGTCTGAATCATCTCTTTTTCCATCCATTCATAGACAGCAACGAGATAGAACAGCTTGACCACACTCGCCGGATAAATCCGTTCCACACCGCGATAGTTAAATCCGCGCACGGGATGGTCCCAAAACGCATCGGGACTCAGGGCCCCGCCAGTATTCACCGATACCGGCGGGTCATAAACCACCCAAGTCATGGCCAGTTGGTTCCGGTTGAGTTGGGGAAATTGCTCCCAGGTTGCCGCTAAAATGCGATCGCCTAAGTTTTCGAGTTGCTCGTCTTTGCGGAAAAATGTCATGGTTCTCTCTGAGGTTGTTTAATTCAAAAGTTAGAAGTCAGAATCAATTATTCTGTTTTCTAGCGACTTTCCGGCTGCTGTCGCCTTACTGTGCCTTCTTCTATTGCTGCATTTCTTTCTAAACTATGGTCTTGGTGAGTCAGCTTCAATTTAATCTAGCTTCTAAAGGGTCCGATGCACCGCAATATCGATGCCGAGTCAGTCTCAATCTCTATGATTCCCCCCAGTGCGAGGCCCTGGCAACCCAAGCATCCGAGGGCCGTCTGCTGAGAATTGTCCTTCCTCCGACGGAGGGGGCCGTGGGGGTCAAGTTATGTGAAGATGACTATCCTGGATGGGTGGCACTCACGGATTTGGAGAATCTGGACTTAGCCGAGTCCCCTTACCAGGCGATCGCCCTTGACCGGACCCATATAGAACCCCAAATCCCCGCCATCATCGCCTTTACCCACCAAGCCATGAGCGTCCCCAATCAGTACCTCTGGGGAGGAACCGTCGCCCCCAACTATGACTGTTCTGGATTAATGCAGGCCGCCTTCCGCACGGCTCAAGTGTGGTTACCTCGGGATGCCTATCAACAGGAAGCCTTTACCCAACCCATTCCCCTCGACCAATTGCAGTCGGGGGATCTGGTCTTTTTTGGACCGCCAGAAAAAGCTACCCATGTGGGTCTTTATCTTGGGGAAGGTCGTTATATTCACAGTTCCGGAAAAAAAGTGGGGCGCAACGGCATCGGCATCGATGTCCTCGCAGAAAACAGCGATGATCCCGTCAGTCGTAACTATTATCAACAACTCCGGGGTGCAGGGCGAGTTTTAAGGAGTTATTTGCCTCAAGACTCGGAAACCTAAAGCGTCGAAATCTTAACTAATGGGGAGTTTGAGGGGCTATAAGTCCCGGACTGTAACGGAACGGTCAGCGGGGGGATACATGGACCCCTCCAGTTAGTTGAAGGGTACTGCCACGCCCTAAGCTTGCTACGATCCCCTGAAAATTGACAATCAGTGGGATTGTAGTGTTATGATATTATCGCAAATTGTTTTTACGGTAATGTTGAGAGCAACCAAGTACAGAATTTACCCAACTCTAGAGCAAAGGCAGCACCTTGCTCAAAGTTTTGGTTGCTGTAGATTCGCCTGGAACTACGCTCTCAACCTTACCAATGAAACCTACAAAGCTACAGGGAAGGGTCTAGGTCGCTTTGCCATTCAGAAGGAGATAACCAATCTCAAGAAAGAATATGAATGGATGAGAGAGCCTTATTCCCAATGCTTACAGGTTGTGGCCCTAAATTTGTCTAGGGCTTTTATCAACTTCTTTGAAGGGAGGGCTTCTTATCCTCAATTCAAAGCAAAGCACCGCAACCAATCTATTAGTTATCCCCAGAATGTCTCTATCGTAGAAGATGGCATCAAATTCCCAAAAATGGGGATTGTTCACGCCAGACTACATAGACCTATCCGCCATCAGGCAATCAGAACAGTCACGGTGTCGATGAATGCAAAAGGTCAATACTTTGCCTCTGTTCTAGTTGATGATGGGAGAGACATCCCCGAAAAAACTGCTGAAGGTAAAGCGGTAGGTATTGATTTAGGGTTGACTCATTTTGCTATCACTTCCGATGGGTCTAAATTTGATAACCCCCGTTGGTTAGCCAGACATGAAAAGAACCTCAGAGCAAAACAGAAGAGGCTATCCAGAAGACAAAAGGGCTCTAACAACCGCAACAAAACCCGTAAGCAGGTAGCGGGGGTACATAACAAAATAGCTCGATGCAGGTCAGATTTTCACCACAAACTGTCACGCAGGATAGTCAACGAAAACCAAGTCATAGTGGTAGAGAATCTAGCAGTCAGGAACATGGTCAAAAATCACTGTCTCGCTAAAGCAATCAGCCAGGTGGGATGGGGTCAGTTCTGTACCATGCTGAAATACAAAGCAGAGCAAGAAGGGAAAATCTACCTTGAAGTAGACCGATTCTTTCCTAGCTCCAAAACCTGCAATGTTTGCCTCAATCAAGTCAGAAGCCTGACCCTTGATGTCAGGACTTGGCAGTGTGAAAAGTGTCAAACGAAGCACGATAGAGACATAAACGCGGCTAAGAACATAAGAGATGAAGGACTGCGTATTTTATCCTCGGGGACCGGGGATCTCGCCTACCGCCCAGGTGTCAGACGAGATAGTAGAGGACGCAAGAAATCCACTATTTCGCAATCTGCTGGGTAGGAAGCCCGCGCTGTACCGCAAGGTCAGCGTCGGGTAGTTCACCATTCGTTAACAAATTGCTAAAAAATCATTAGCATGAAAGAGGGGGCGGCAGATTGCTGCCTCCTTGGGCATCGGGACAGGATGAGATCCCTAGGAGAAGAAACCGGATTTTTGGCCCTTTCTTTATGGCTTTCAGGGCAGAAATTTTGTCACAAAACCCGGGTTAGTCTGGCCGTTACTGGACCCACGCCCTAGCTCAGTCATTTGTTGCAGTGGAAGAAAAGGAACCAAGGTTTTGAAGGTATTTTTAGAGATAGAGCCGCAGCGTCGCCAGAGCCTGTTGGGATTATTTGCGGCAGGCTTATTATTTTGGGCTTCTCTGGCTTCATTGCTGCCCACACTGCCGCTTTATGTCGAGCATATCGGAGGGACGAGAGGACAAATTGGGTTGGTGATGGGGGCATTTGCCCTGGGTTTACTGCCCTCCCGGCCTTGGTTAGGACCCCTGAGCGATCGCCGGGGTCGCAAAATCGTGTTACGGTTGGGGACCACGGTGGCGACGATCGCCCCGTTAGGATATCTCTTCGTCGATTCCATTCCCCTCTTGATGGCATTACGAGCGTTTCACGGCATTAGTGTCGCTGCTTTTACCACCGCTTACAGTGCCTTAATCACCGATTTAGCCCCCGATCGCCATCGAGGCGAATTAATTGGCTATATGAGCGTAGTTACTCCCCTGGGTGTCGCTATTGGACCCGCCCTCGGAGGGTTTTTACTGGAAGCTGCCGGTTACCCCCCCCTGTTCATCATGGCATTTGGATTGGGACTGCTCAGTTTCCTGTTGCTCTATTTCGTCAGTGAACCGCTGCGGGAAGATTTAACCTCTCCAGTAGGCAAAAACTCGCAAAATCCCCAAGCTACAACCGATTCATTTTGGCGGCTGTTATGGAGTCCTCGTGTCCGGATTCCCTCCCTGGTGATGCTGCAAATTGGGCTAGTTTTTGGATCGGTAGCAACCTTTGTCCCTTTGTTTATTAAGGAAACCGCCAGTGATTTTAATCCCGGATGGTTTTACACCGCAGCAGCTACTGTAAGTTTTAGTATGCGTTTACTCACGGGTCGCGCCTCGGATCGTTATGGACGGGGATTATTTATCTCTGGGGGGTTGCTGGCGTACTGTCTGGCAATGGTACTGTTGTGGACCGCCCAGGATAGCCGGGATTTTTTACTAGCTGGGGCGGTAGAAGGATTGGGTGCGGGAACGTTTTTGCCGATGATGGTGGCCCTAGTTGCCGATCGCTGTGCACCCCAAGAACGGGGGCGGTTGTTTGCGATGTGTATTGGCGGGTTTGATTTGGGGATTGCTTTGGCGGGGCCGATTTTGGGGGTGATGGCGGAAGATTTAGGGTATCGAAATATTTTTGCGATCGCCTCGGTGATGGCCTTCGTCGCATTGGGGATTTTTCTTACCCAGTCCAATATGAATTTACGCCAATCGCTCAAGTTTGCCTTGGGTCGCGATCGCGACCTATATGCCCTACAAAAATCATCCTGACCGAGGACCAAAAAATTTGGGGTGTCGAGTTAGCTTATGCTAATTCAACACCCCAAATTTGTTTAGATTGTAAAAACGGGCTAGGAGGGATTCGAACCCCCGACACCGTGGTCCGTAGCCACGTGCTCTAGTCCACTGAGCTACAAGCCCTTACCGCTTAATAATACTAACACAGGCTTTTGGAAAATGAAACCCCCTTTTCAAAAAAATTCTGAAAATCCCCCAAACCCTTATCAGTTAAGTCATTTGGATGCTGAAGGACAGGCGCGAATGGTGGATGTGTCGGAAAAAGCAGTCACCCATCGACAGGCGATCGCCTCGGGACAGGTGCGGATGGATCGGGAGACGTTTGACCAGATTCAAGCCGGGAATGCACCCAAGGGAGATGTTTTAGGGACGGCGAGACTGGCGGGAATTTTAGGTGCCAAACAAACCTCGGGGTTGATTCCGTTGTGTCATCCCTTACCCTTGCAGAAAATTGATGTCGAGATTTTGCCTGACGAGGAGCTTCCCGGGTATCGGATTCTCGCCGAAGTCAGGACCAAAGCAGAAACCGGGGTGGAAATGGAAGCGTTAACGGCAGTATCGGTGGCGGCACTGACCCTTTATGACATGGCCAAAGCGTTATCGAAGGCGATCGCGATCGAAAGCATCCGCCTAGAGCGCAAAACCGGGGGGAAATCGGGAGACTATCAAGCCGATTAAAGGGCTTTGGGAGTGGCATAAGGTTTGAGGACCTGCTCACCGAGGGTTACTAGCTGTTGGGAGCCTTCAATCATCAACAAATACCCGCCCTGGCGGAGATGATGATGATAGACGCCTACGGTAGAACCCTCGCCCAAAAAGCCAATTAATCCGCCGACCATTGCGCCCAAAACAGCGGCGATCGCCACCACACCTGGAATCAGGAACAGGGAGTTAAAACCCAGGGGGTTAATCAGTCCGAGGTGGAAAGCCAAAACCAATGCCGAACCCACCAGGAACCCGATTGTGGCAAACACCATCAAAAAACGGCGAGCTTGGTCCACCGCAATTTGCATCGGTTCTAATAAACCCACACGAGCTGGAGAACTGTACCCTTGGCCGACAATCGCCAGATGCTCCGGGGAAATCCCGTGATACTGTAAGAGTCGATAAGCGTCAAAAGTCGCTGCTTCATTAGCTAAGGGAATGATGGCCAGAGCGGTCTGGCGATTGCGAGAATGTTG
>CAYUEH010000020.1:19106-21875 GCA_964442465.1 uncultured Laspinema sp.
GGGCGATCGCTGATTCATCCGAGGTAGGGAGGACTTACAATTTGAAAAGTACAAGCTCGGGCCAAAACCCGAGCAACTTCATTGGAAAAGAAAGGTAATCTATGCCACCTCGTTGGCCTCGTCAACCCGATCGCCGGGAACCGGATTACCGGAAACTCGACGATCGCATGAATTTCGCCCTCCATGTTGCCCTATTTGCGGCGAGCAATTCCGGGATCTGGTTTTTCCGGTCCTGGCAATCTCCTCCCTGGCCCTGGACCCCTTGGCTCACCAGCGCTTGGCTCTTGCTGTTAATCGCACATGGGGTTTATATTTTCGCAATTGCAAACTATTCTGAAGAATCTAATGGCTAATTCCAGTAACACTGAAAAAATAGAAGCCCTGGCTGCGCAGATTGCCGATCGCGTTTATATTGATGTCGCCAAATGGCGTTTGCGCTTAGATGACGCTCATCTGCACACACTCCTGGCTGAACAACTCTATCCGTTAGTCAGCGAAAATGCCGCCGTCAACGAATCCGACGTGAGCAAAGTGCTTGGAGGAATCAACGTTAATCTCGGTGGAGGACGGCGACAAATTCCTCTAATCGATCTGATTCCCACCGGGGAACAAATGGACCTCCTCCGTATTTTAGAAGAGTTTCAGCGCGAACTTTAGTCCTTAGGCATCGATCAACACCACTAGAACTCGACTCCACAAGAGCTTTCCCCCAAGTGGGGCGCTTGAGGAAAACATCCCTCGGGGGCATTTTTGGCCCCTGGGTCAGTTTCTGACCTGGGCCGTATTTCTCCGGTCCAGATTAGGGTTTAGCCATCCAGAATCCAGCCTCACCCGGAAAATGAGATTCATGAAAACACCCTCTAAAGTTTATTTGATCCGGCACGGGATCGCCGAAAACCGGGTAGATAATGTCCCAGATGAGAAGCGACAGCTAACCAAGGAGGGAGTTCAAAAAACCCGGAAAGTAGCCAACCGTCTCCATCTGATGAATATTCATTTCGATCTGATTTTGACCAGTCCTCTGATCAGGGCAAGGCAAACCGCTGATATTCTCCAAACCGCTGGTCTCGGTCATCAGATCAAAGAATCTACTTCCCTGGTCCCGAATGGGGATATTAATAACTGGCTGAACTGGTATCAACAATGGCGTCAAAGTGGCGGGCATTGTTTGGCCCTCGTCGGACATCAGCCGGATCAGGGCAACTGGGCGGAAATTTTGGTGTGGGGATCACCCAAAGAAGGACTGATCCTCAAAAAAGCTGGGGTGATTGGTTTGGTCCTCCCTGAAACTGGGGATCCCGTGGGTAATAGCTCCCTATTTTGGCTGACCTCCCCCAAATTATTGCTATAAATTGATTGGCGATTGGCGATCAGTTATGGGTGAGCTAAATCAACAATTCATAACGAATCAGTCCTCAGTCCTCGGACTGGATTGCTGCAAAAAAAGCTCTGAAAGCATTGAAATACAAACCTTTTATCCGCGTAAGTGCAGCAGATTTTGAGGGAGTTGTTCCATAAAGGATTTTTGTAAAAGCAAGAACAGTCCAAGCAGATCTGATAAGTTAGCTTGAAGATATTTAATTACAGCGAAGGCTAAACCTATGACTGTCGCGGACGAACTAAAGACCGGTTTTGAATTTAAGCCCGGGTTAGAAGGCGTTCCGGTCACCCTATCCAGTATCAGTTTCGTGGATGGGAAGAAAGGAATTTTGGAATATCGCAATATTCCCATTGAAGAACTGGCCCTCAAAAGCACCTTTCTGGAAACCTCCTATTTATTGATCTGGGGCGAACTCCCGACCCAAACCGAACTGGATGCATTTGAGAAGGAAATTCGCTACCACCGCCGCATTAAATATCGCATTCGGGACATGATGAAATGCTTTCCCGAAAGCGGTCACCCGATGGATGCCTTGCAAGCCTCAGCTGCTGCCCTCGGCCTATTCTATTCCCGTCGGGCTTTAGATGATCCAGCCTATATTCGCGCGGCTGCGGTCCGGTTGTTGGCAAAAATTCCCACAATGGTAGCGGCATTCCAAATGATGCGGAAAGGGAATGACCCGATTCAACCTCGGGACGATCTGGACTATTCGGCTAATTTTCTGCACATGTTGACCGAACAAGAGCCAGATCCCCTAGAGGCTCGTGTGTTCGATATCTGCCTGACACTTCATGCAGAACATACCATCAATGCTTCGACATTTTCGGCAAGGGTGACGGCTTCGACCTTGACGGACCCCTACGCGGTGGTGGCTTCAGCGGTGGGAACCCTGGCTGGTCCTCTACATGGAGGGGCCAATGAAGAAGTGATTGATATGCTTGAGGAAATTGGCTCGGTTGAAAATGTCCGACCCTACATTGAAAACTGTATCAAGACCAAATCTAAGATTATGGGGTTCGGTCACCGGGTCTACAAAGTCAAGGATCCCCGAGCGATTATCCTGCAAAACCTTGCTGAACAATTGTTTGAGAAGTTTGGGCGGGATAATTATTATGACATTGCCGTAGAGCTAGAGCGAGTGGTGGAGGAAAAACTGGCTCACAAAGGCATTTATGCCAATGTGGACTTTTACTCGGGTCTGGTTTATCGGAAGTTGGGGATTCCTACGGATTTGTTTACGCCGATCTTTGCGATTTCCCGGGTGGCGGGTTGGTTGGCGCACTGGAAAGAGCAACTGGGGGAAAACCGGATTTACCGTCCGACCCAAATTTATACCGGAACTCATAGCGCGCCCTATATTCCGATCGCCGAACGTTAACGCGATCGCA
>CAYUEH010000021.1:0-7591 GCA_964442465.1 uncultured Laspinema sp.
CCCCTTGGTAAGGGGAGGGGACCGGAAGTGGGATGTCGGTTTTTCCAAAAAGAATAGCGGATAGGTATTAATGCTTGCTGCACTAAGCGCTATCCGCTACAATCTAGCTAATCAAAATTGGATTTGAAATGCTCTTTGACTTAGGACATCGCTTGAATGATGTAGTCAAAGTAGGGGGCAGCAGCCGTGGCATCTTCTTGACTCAGAAGGGCCAGGGACGCTTCTTTGAGGCAAACAATGGACTCGGCCATTCCGGGCATCGGAACGCCCAGGGCGTTGTACATTTCGCGAGCACCAATGATGCCGATTTTTTCAATCGGTTCTTTGTCCCCGGCGAGGACGCCATAAGTAGCCAAACGCAGATACCAACCGAAGTCCCGGAGACACTGTGCCCGTTGGCGTTGACCGTAGGCATTGCCCCCCGGAGAGATAAAATCCGGGCGCTTTTGCCATAGGCGTTTGCTGGCTTGCTCCACAATTTTCTTCTCGTTCTCAGCTAACGTAGTCGCAATTCGTACCCGTTGCTGGCCGGTTTGAAAAAATTGTGTTAAACTGGTGAGTTCCCCGTTCGTCGGATAACGGAGCTCATCGTCGGCTTTGAGAATAACTTGACTAACTACACTCATGGTTTTACAAAACATCGGAGATCCATCTGTTGTAGTTTAGCCATTGAGGGGAACACAAATAAAGAGAGGTAAATTTAAAGTGAATGCCACTAATGGGCAAAACAATTACGCAGTCGGGGATCGGCAGGATGAAAATTGGCAACAAGGTTGCGCGATCGAAGTAGAAATTGAGGACTTGAGCGACACCGGGGACGGGGTGGGGCGCTATCAGGGCCGAGTGGTTTTCGTTCCCGATGCGGTGCCTGGGGATCGCCTGCTGGTCCGGCTGGTCAGGGTTAAGCCTCAATATGCCCAGGGCAAGCTCCTAGAGGTCCTAGAACGCTCTCCCAACCGGATTCGCCCCCATTGTATCGTCGCGGATAAATGCGGCGGTTGTCAGTGGCAAAGCGTGGCTTATTCGGCCCAACTCCAAGCCAAGCAAAATCTGGTGACCCAGGCGATCGCCCGAATTGGCGGAATGGAGAACCCCTCAGTCGAACCCATTTTGCCCTCTCCTTCTCCCTTTGGCTATCGCAACAAAGCCACCTATCCCCTCAGTCGTTCGTCTTCGGGCAAGGTCCAAGCGGGATACTATGAAAAAAATAGTCACAACTTGGTCAACATCAATCAATGTCCGGTGCAGGACCCCCGGTTAAATCCCCTCTTGGCTGAGGTAAAACAGGACATTCAGGACCGGGGATGGTCGATTTACAACGAAACAGAACACCGAGGGAATTTACGGCACCTGGCGCTGCAAATTGGTCGCCGTACAGGACAGATTTTGCTGACTTTGGTCTCGGCCAATCGCAAGGTGATGGATATTGAGGCTCAGGCGGAGGAATGGTTGAGTCGCTATCCGGATTTGGTGGGAGTTTGCCTCAATTACAACCCCAACCGGACCAATGCGATTTTAGGGGAGGAAACGCGCTGTGTAGCGGGTCAACCCTATTTTGTGGATGAATTTGCCGGAGTCCAGTTACAACTGCGCTCAGATACGTTTTTTCAGGTGAATCCGGAGACAGCGGAACTGCTGTTAGAAAAAATCGCCTCTCGCCTGGATTTGCAGGGGACTGAGCGATTGGTGGATGCCTATTGCGGGATTGGCACTTTTACCCTCCCCCTCGCTAAACGGGTCCAACAGGCGACTGGGTTGGAAATCAATCCAGCGGCGATCGCGATCGCCCAAGAAAATGCCCGACTCAATGGCTTAACCAATGTCTCCTTTCATGAAGGGTCCGTTGAAAAATTATTGCCACAATTAGAAACTCTGGGATTACCGGCGGGAGAGAAACCGGATATTGTTTTATTGGACCCCCCGAGAAAAGGGTGCGATCGCAGCGTCTTGGAGACCCTGATTCAGATTGCACCCCAGCAGATTGTTTACATCAGTTGCAAACCCTCCACCCTCGCCCGGGACCTGAAAATCCTCTGTGATAGCGGAATTTATCGCCTCAGTTGCCTACAACCGGCTGATTTCTTTCCCCAAACCTCCCATGTTGAAGCCGTCGCTTTCCTCGTGGCACAGGGATAAATTGCCATCAGAGACGATGGGAGCAATTGTAGGGTGGGCAATGCCCACCTTTCCTGACGGTGGGCATTGCCCACCCTACAATTGCTATGGCAGAATGATTTAGGGCCGCTATAGTAGAACTTCCCTGGCAAAAATAGGGGGGTTATCTACACCGACAATTGGGCGATCGCTTTGTCAAGATTGAAGAGTAACAAAGAGGACAAACTATGAATAACTCTATTCAATCAATTTACAACTGGTATCGCAACACCCTTCGCAATCCCAAATATCGCTGGTGGATTATTTTGGGAACCGTGGCTTATTTCTTCAGCCCGATTGATATTGCTCCAGATTTCATCCCGGTGATTGGGCAAGTTGACGATATCGCTCTGGTAACCTTGTTAGTTGCTGAGTTATCTCAAATTGCCGTGGATTATTTTAAAGCCCGAAAAGGTGAAGTCGAAGAATCCACCAATCCGGTCAATACCGCCTCAACGGTGGGGGGTTCTACGGTAGTCGATGTAGAAGCCAGTTCCGTCAATCAATAATTCATTTCTTTAAGAAATAGCACCCCCCAAGCCTGCTGGATCAGTAGGCTTTGTTTTTTGGTCGGGGGAGGGATTGACCGGAGGTGAAAGAGGGCGACAAGTTTTATGGTATTTTTAGGGGTTGAAACCGTTTAGAGTGGATACTTTAGTGCCACGGATAACCGTCCGAAAACAACTCGACTTCTGGGAGAACAGGACTTTAGCAATTTTTTTTATGAAACCCTAAATGTAGAGGCGATTCACGAATCGCCTCTACATTTAGCCTGCGTTTGGCGCAGCCTGCGCGGCAGCGCTTAGGCAGGCTTTGTTTGTGTAGCCCCACCCTTGAGGGTGCGGGTTATTATGACCCGGGCAAACCTTCGAGAAATGCCGATCGCCATTATGAAATTTAGTGAACTTGTCCAAAAACTTGCTATTCATCTGTCCGATAGTCCCACTGTTTCCAGGGGAGAGGACCCGGAAATTACCGGAGTTGCTGCTGTAGAAGAGGCGACTCCTGGGAGTTTGAGTTATATCGAAGGCAGTAAATTTGCCGATCGCATTGTGGGGACTACAGCAACGGCGTTGATTTTGCCGATGGATGCTCAATTGCAGAAACAGGCGAGCGATCGGGGAATCGCGTGGGTGGCGACAGAGGAACCGCGATTATTATTTGCTGAGGCGATCGCCTTGTTTTATCAACCCTTTCGACTCCCCGCAGGCATCCATCCCACCGCCTGGATTCATCCGGATGCCAGATTGGGGGAAAATGTGGCGATCGGGGCCTTTGTCTCCATCGCCAATGGGGTCAAAATTGCCAACAATGTCTGCATTCATGCCAACGTCACCCTCTATCCCGATGCTGAAATTGGGGAAGGGACCGTTTTGCATAGCCATTGCACCATCCATGAACGCACCCGCATCGGCAAGGGTTGTACGATTCACGCGGGGGCCGTGATTGGGTCCGAAGGGTTTGGATTTGTGCCTTCTCGCGCCGGGTGGGTGAAAATGGAGCAATCGGGCTCTACCGTTTTAGAAGATGGGGTAGAGGTGGGTTGTAATAGTACCATTGACCGTCCGGCAGTGGGGGAAACCCGGATTGGGGAGAATACAAAAATTGATAATTTAGTGCAGATTGGGCATGGGTGCAAAATTGGCAAAAATTGTGCCTTAGCCGCGCAAGTGGGGTTAGCCGGTGGAGTGGAGTTAGGCAACAACGTGATTTTAGCCGGTCAAGTGGGGATTTCCAATCAGGTGAAAGTGGGAGAGGGTGCGATCGCCTCCGCCAAATCCGGCATTCACAGTGATGTTCCCCCAGGGGCGATCGTCTCTGGTTATCCCGCCATTCCCAACAAACTCTGGCTGAAAACCGTTGCCATCTCCAACCGTCTCCCAGAAATTTATCAATCCCTCAAGCAACTGCAGCGTTTGTTGGGTTCCAAGTCAAATTAGGATAGGCAACATCCGACGGGGGTTTAAACCCCTGCCGGGACCCCGGTCCATTCCGGTGAACCGGGGTTAAAAATTGAGCCGTCTAATTTTTTTATAAAAAATTATGGTTAAAAACCACAGGTTTGAGGATATATTTTTAACTAGGCCAAATTGAATGATGCGGCTGAATTTTCAGTTTTTAGATCGGGAAGGATAATCATTGAAAGCAATGAGTGAAATTGCTACAAGCCCTCTTAAAGGAAAGGCGCTGCTTCAAAAAGTAAAAGAACTCTCGCACTTACCCCGCCGAGAAACCGCCAAGCGCTGTGGATACTACAGCAAATCAAAAAATGAAGAGTACCGGGTAAACCTCACGGACTTTTATGATGCCGTGCTGGAAGCTCGTGGGATTCCCCTGAGTCCAGAGGGGTCAAAAGATGGTCGCGGTCGAGAGGCAACTTATCGAGTCAGCGTCCACAAAAACGGACAAATTGTCATTGGTTCAACTTATACCCAGTCGATGGGATTAAAGCCCGGTGATGAGTTTGAAATTAAACTGGGTTACAAGCACATCCACCTGATTCAGGTCGATAGCAGTAAAAATGACTTCCTTAACGAAGACGACGAGGAGTTCGATGAAGACGATGAAGATTAGAGGACTACAAAACAACCGATTGTTTTAGTCGAGTTTTCTAATCATTCCCTCAAAAATCAGACCAGTCCCCCGCCTTTCCGGCTCAGTTTAGGGTCAAGGAGGGGGACTGGTTTCTTTGTGGTGAACCCGTTTTCCCGGGGATGGGTATGGGGAATCAACGGTTGCGTGCCGTGAGCCGATCGGGGTTAGGGCCTGGGGATGCAGACCGGGGTGGAACAGCGGAGTCAAGCTGTTCCGGGCTCGGTTCCGGGCTCGGTTCCCCTGAAGCAGGGGGGAGGAGTTGGGACGGTAAGGAAGGGTCGCTGACGGTATGAGAAAGGGGCGCTAAAGCCATTGCAAACCGAGCGTGTTCTTCGAGTTGTTCTGTAGAAGAGAGCAGGTCCCCAAGGAGCAGCAAAATATTGCGAATACTCTCAAACAAAGCCGGATCGCCGGTTAACGCTTCCAAATCGGAGGTGATTTTTTGAACATTTTGGAACGTGGCGCGGGCTGAATCTAGGGTTTGTTGTAATGACAGCAGATTGCTTGGGGAGATGGCGGTATCGGTGAATTGGGCGAGATTGGCTGAGGCAGCGGAGGCATTGGCGGCGAGTTCATTCGCGGTAACCGAGAGGGTATCTAGGTTCGCTAAGAGTTGAGAATCCTCAAATTGATTGAGTTGTTGTTCCACCCGGGCGACGAGGGGGGTAATTTGTTGGGCGCTGATGCGCAGTTGTTCGCTGGTGGTGTTGATGTTGTTGAGGGTGGTGACGAGGGTGCCGCGATTGGTGGCGACGAGTTCATTGACACTGCCAATTAGGGTGCGCAGGTCCGCAGCGGTGAGGTTGAGTTCCCCTGCGGTGCCGCTGAGTCCCTCGACAGTGCCCCCGACGCGATCGAGGGTGAGACTGATCCGTTCGGCACTAGCACCAAAGGTATCAGCAACTGCGCCATATTCCTCAGCAGCGGTCCCAATTTGATTGACGGTGCGTTGGAGGTCCCCAGCGATCGCCCCATAGCGATTGGAGATCGCGGTAATTTGATTGGTGGCGGTGCGGATATCCCCGGCGATCGCCCCATATTGATTGGCAGTCGCCCCGATTTGATTGGTGGCGGCCCGGATATCCCCGGCGATCGCCCCATATTGATTCACCGTCCTCCCCAGTTGGGTCGAGATTGCCCCCACCTGAGTGGCTGTATTGCCAATTTGTCCAGCGGCGGTATTCAGGGCCGTAGCCGATTGGAGGGCGGCAGTGGAGAAAATCCCTAACTCTCGTTCTACCGATTGGGTCAAGACATTGATTTCGCGGCTGAGTTGGGTAATTTCAGCCGTAGCAACCGTGGAGTTTTTCACCAAGGCATTCAGATTGGCAAAAAAGGCTGGATCTGAAAATA
Organism: uncultured Laspinema sp.; assembly: GCA_964442465.1. Lineage (GTDB taxonomy): Bacteria > Cyanobacteriota > Cyanobacteriia > Cyanobacteriales > Laspinemataceae > Laspinema. The sequence continues at coordinate 6,103 of CAYUEH010000021.1, forward strand.
AATTCGTAAACCGCATCGAACCGCGAATTAGTTCATCAAAATTCACCCCAATCTGTCCCTCCAGACGCTCCCGATTGCACAAAATTAACTCAGTATTGCAGTCTGAATCTAGGGGAGCAGTGGTTTTAATAATTTGAGGGGGTAAAGCCTGTAAGGGGTTGATATCCACCCAGGTTTCTCCAATTAATCCTCCCTGATTGGCCTCGATCAAAACGGCATTGGGAATCACCAGGCTGGCTGGAGATACCACCAGTTCCACATCCACTCCATTGGTTCCGGGGATAATATTGGCAATCCGGCCCACGCTGACACCACGGTAGCGTACTGCCCCCCCCACTTGCATCCCCGCAACGTTGGGGAATGACACGACGAGGGAATAGCTTTCGCGGCCTAATCCGACCCCGCGCAGCCATAAAATAATGCCGCCAAATAATCCCAAACCGGCCAAAAGTAATAAACCAATTGATCCTTCTCTCAGCTTTCGTGACGAACGCATGGGTTCTCCTTCTGCGATAGTTGCTCGTTTGACGTTGTTGCTATGATTTTGACTCCCACCTGTGCAGTCCCACCCCGAAGAGGATGCCAGAGCGCCACAGCACTGATCCCCATCAGCGGCTTGGCGATCGCCCTCTACTCAACCGGCGAGTTGAATCGGTCCGGTAATGCTGCCACTGAAAAATTGTCGGACTAAGGGGTTATCGGTGGTGTCAATTTCCTCAATTCCACCTTGCCACTGCACTTTCCCATCAAATAAAAACACGATCCGATCAGAGGTCCGGCGAATGGTGCTATCTTGGTGCGTGACCATGACATAGGTGCTACAGCCGCCTCGGGCCGCCTGTAACTCTCGGATTAAATCTTCAATCACCGTCGAGGCGATCGGATCTAAACCCGCCGTCGGCTCATCATAGAGCAACACTTCGGGACTGGCGGTGGGGTCGTCTGGATTGGCCATAATTGCCCGGGCAAAACTCACCCGCTTTCTCATCCCTCCAGACAGTTCTGCCGGGTATTTATTGCCAATTCCTGGCAACCCTACCATTTCTAGCTTCTCCGTGACCAGTTGTCGAATTTGCTTGCGGGATAATTTGGAGTGTTCGTAGAGGAAAAATCCGACATTTTCATCCACGTTTAAGGAATCAAATAGGGCCGCATTCTGAAAGACCATACCAATGCCAATGGGATCCGCCAAATCATCCATCCAGCGATCGCGGCGAATTCCCTGCACATACACTTCCCCGGCATCAGGTTCCAGCAATCCCGCAATAATCCGCAAGATGGTCGATTTGCCAGTCCCAGAAGGTCCAATGATTGAGAGGGCCTCGTTGCGGTAAATGTTTAAATCCACGTCTTTTAAAATCACATTCCGCCCAAAGGACTTAGACACTCCCTTCAATTCAATCAACGGCTCACTCATCGGCTCAACTACGGTAACGCTCTGCGGACTGGTCACTAAAGGTTAAGTATAGTAGTCCAGCCACCGGGCTGG
>CAYUEH010000021.1:7691-15776 GCA_964442465.1 uncultured Laspinema sp.
TCCATGACAGGCTATTGTCCGATTGAGTTCGGAACAGACCTTTTGCAATTAGAATCAAAACCAAAAAGGTTCAAATTCCGGCCTCTATCCTTTTTTAATCCCCTCTCCTAAAATTAATCATGTCAATTGGTTTACTCAAACAAGCTTTCCATGCCCTCAAGCCGGATCCCCTGTTCCGGCGAGGGATGCGATTTAACCATTGGTTTAAATGGTTGGCCCCTGGATTATTCGTCAAACGCTGGCTACTCTTAAGTGCGGTTGGGGTCTTATTAACCCTGCTGGGTTTGGCAATCTGGGTTAAACTAACCCCGATTTTTTTCGCGATTCAGTGGATTGAAAAAACACTCACCCAACTGGCGACGGTGATTCCCAGCTATATCAGCGGTCCCTTTGTCCTCCTGTTTGGGATTTTCTTTATTCTCTGGGGCCAAACCCGCACTGTAGGCTCGATTACGGAAGTGTTAAGACCCGGTGCCGAGGATGAGTTGATTGATGTCCTCCTGCATCACCGCAAGTTAAATCGAGGCGCGAAAATTGTGGTGGTTGGCGGTGGCACCGGTCTTTCTACCCTACTCCGGGGACTCAAGACTTACAGTGCTAATATTACGGCCATTGTCACGGTAGCCGATGATGGCGGGTCCTCGGGACGGCTGCGCCGGGAAAATGGGGTGCTGCCACCGGGAGATATTCGCAATTGTTTAGCGGCCCTTGCTGATGAGGAAAAGTTATTAACGGAACTGTTTCAATACCGTTTTAAGGCGGGAAATGGTCTAACGGGTCACAGTTTTGGGAATCTCTTTCTGACGGCGATGAGCGATATTAGTGGGGATTTGGAACGGGCGATCGCCACCAGTTCTAAGGTCCTCGCCGTCCGGGGTCAAGTCCTCCCCTCCACCCTCTGTGATGTCAATCTCTGGGCAGAATTGGCCGATGGTCGTCGCATTGAGGGAGAATCCAGTATTACCGAAGCCCATGGCAAAATTGTCAAAATTGGCTGCACTCCCGCTAATCCTCCCCCGCTACCTAAAGCCATTCAGGCGATTCGTGAGGCGGATTTCATTATTTTAGGCCCGGGAAGTCTCTATACCAGCGTGATTCCCAATCTATTAGTGCCAGAAATTGCCGAAGAAATTGCCAAGCGCAACGTTCCGAAAATCTATGTCTGCAATATCATGACCCAACCGGGAGAAACCGATGGCTACACCGTTGCCGATCATATTAAAGCCATTGACCGCGCTTGTGGATTAAAACTATTTAGTTCGGTGCTGGTGCAACAGCAAATGCCTTCAGCTCAATCCCTGATTCGCTATTCCCAAGATAACTCTCATCCCGTGTATGTCGATCGCCCCACCATTACTGAACTGGGCCGCAGTGTGGTGTTCGCCAATGTGATGCAAGAGGACCGGGAAACGGGTTATGTCCGTCACGATCACCAACTCTTGGCCCAGGTGTTGCTCCGCTGGTACGCTCACGTTCATATTAAAAGCAGTGCCGGGGTCCTCTCTGTCGCCCGCTAGTGTTCTTTCACCGTTGCTGTCTCCTCACACACCTTTCACTTACACAGTTCCTCTGGTTCAGATTAATAAATTTCCCACCTTTTCCGATCACACTGAACTGGACCAAATCCCGCTATTTAACCGCTAAACTATTCAATATTTAACGGCTCAATAGAGAGTCCAATTAATCGTCTTTTTATCAGCCATTCTGTTATAATTTTTAGGACTTTACTCCCGGATTACCCAGTTCTGGTCTTCGCTTATTCTTTCATCCATGAGTCAATCCATCCTTAAGTTCCTGTTGCCCGATGCAGAGGCGACGAAATCCCTGGGCTTCACCCTCGGACAACGCTGCCCTCCAGGGACCATAATTTTACTCGAAGGAGACTTAGGTGCGGGTAAAACCACCCTGGTGCAAGGGATTGGGTCCGGTTTGGCGATCGCGGAATCCATTGTCAGTCCCACCTTTACCTTAATTGTCGAATATCTCGAAGGGCGCATCCCCCTTTATCATTTGGACCTCTACCGTTTGGACCCCACTGAAGTCTCAGGCCTGAATCTGGAGAGTTACTGGGAAGGGACTGAGACGGAACCGGGTTTGGTGGCGATCGAATGGGCGGAACGTTTACCCTATAAGCCTGATAATTATTTACGCCTGGTCCTGACTCATCAGGAACAGGGACGTCAAGCGGAATTAATCCCCGTTGGGGACTTTAATTTGAATGCCCTGATGCCATTGCCTCGGGAGTGACTTTCCCAGGTTGCGACACCCGGCGGGGGTTTAAACATAGCCTGTAGGGGCGCTTCGCGAAGCGCCCCTACAAACGGGAAATTAATCCCCCACGGGTGTTGGTATGGGTGCAAGATGTCCGTTTTTAACCGATGTAGGGGCGCTTCGCGAAGCGCCTCTACAAGCGGGGGATTTATCCCTCGCTGGACTTCTGAAAGGGATTAACCGCCAAATGATAAGGCTTTGCCGCGAATGTCGGTGTTGAGTTTGCCATGATCATAGACCACTTGACCCCCGACAATGGTTACCACGGGCCATCCGGTGAGGCTCCAGCCCTCGAAGGGACTCCAGCCACATTTACTGACGACTTCTTCCCGTAGTACGGGACGATAGGTGTTTAAATCCACCAGGACTAAATCCGCATCGTAACCCGGGGCGATCGCCCCTTTGTTGGGGATTCCATAGCCTTTGGCAACGGCAGTGGACATCCAATTGGCGACTTGGGGGACTGTGCAGCGTCCCTGCATGGCTTGAGTCAGCATTAGAGGCAGGGAGGTTTCCACTCCGGGCATTCCCGAGGGAGTATTGGGATAGCCTTGGGCTTTTTCTTCTAAGGTATGAGGGGCGTGGTCCGTGGCGATAAAATCAATCACGCCATCGAGGAGGGCTTGCCAGAGAATTTCGTTATCCCGGGGCGATCGCAAGGGGGGATTCATCTGCGCCAGGGTGCCAATGGTGTCGTAGGCACTGGTATTCATCAGCAGATGTTGGGGGGTGACTTCGGCAGTCACCCAACTGGGTTTATCTTCGCGCAACAGGAGGGCTTCATCTCCCGTGGACAGATGCAAAATATGCAGGCGGCGTTGGTATTTTTTAGAGAGACTTAAGGCGCGCTTGGTGGCGATTAAGGCGGCTTGAGTATCTTGAATTTCAGAATGAGCTGCTGGATCCGTGCGACTGCTAAACTGTTGACGGCGTTCCTCAATGCGGGTGCGGTCCTCGGCATGGACGGCAATCAGGCGATCGCCTTGACTAAAAATCGCCTCCAATGCTTCCTGATCATCCACCAACAACGGACCCTTCATCGACCCCATAAAAATTTTAATCCCACAGGCGGGATGAGCTTCTACCAAATCCGGTAAATGTTCTGCCGTTGCCCCAATAAAAAAGCCATAATTAACTAAAGACGAACGAGCCGCCCGCGCCAATTTATCATCCAGAGTCGCCTGGGTTGTGGTCAGGGGTCGGGTGTTGGGCATCTCCAAGAAGGAAGTCACCCCGCCTTTAGCACAGGCGCAACTGGCGGTAAACAGGTCTTCCTTATATTCGAGTCCGGGTTCGCGAAAATGAACCTGGGGGTCGATTACCCCGGGCAACAAAGTCAGCCCCACTGCGTCAATCACCTCCAGATTCTCGTCTGGGTCGGGATTTTCAGCTAAACCCGGAATATTGGGTCCAATCTGGCGGATTTTTCCCTCTTGGATCAGGATATCACCCTGGAAAAATTCTCCATTGGGCTGTAAAATCCGGGCTTGTCGGATTAATAAATGGTCTCTCATGGTCAAGTTCCTTGTGTGTTGTTCAACCTAGTTCGGTCAAGTCAAGGATATCCCGTTCGGGGGTTTTATGTGGGGAGTCAACTCACCCCTCTAGTTGCCAAAATCAGACCGACATTTTACACTAGATGAAGTGGATATTGATACAATACCTGAATCGATGATGGGGCGGGATTCAACCTCTTCCCGGATCGAGGGGCTAAATCTTCGTACTTCCAGCTTAACTGGCTTTTTCAGGTGAATGTTCTTAACCTGAGTTAGAAAAGGGTGACAGACGAAGACAGAGGGGAACAGCGTAAACGGTTTAATGGCAGTGAGGTCAACATCACCATAATGAAGCTCCGGCGTCAATCCCTCAATAATCCCACTCATCGGGTTGTTAAAAATACACAGAAGGTTCAAGCTATAATTGATGATTAAAGGTTCGAGGAAGTAGATGGGATTTTCAGTCCGCTCTACTTCTCCAGGGAGATCCAATTTTCCCCCCTTGCCAATATTGTGTTAAAAACCAGCAGCACTCTTAGGTCAAAAGTTAAAACATGACTCGTGCAAAAGAAACCGTGTCTGATATAAATTCTCAGCCAACTCCCCCGAAAAATCTGCGACAGAATCCAGAAAATCCTTGGGTAGAAGCCCTGAAAACGATTGGCTTGAGTGCGATTTTAGCAATCGGGATTCGTCACTTTGTGGCAGAAGCACGCTACATCCCGTCCGGTTCGATGCTACCGACCCTGGAAATTAACGATCGCCTAATTGTGGATAAGTTGAGCTATCGCTTCACGAATCCAGAGCGAGGCGATATTGTTGTATTTTATCCCACGCAAACCCTCCAAGAACAAAATTTTAAAGATGCTTTTATTAAGCGGGTGATCGGGCTACCTGGGGAAACGGTGGAAGTCAGAGGGGAACGAGTTTACATTAATAATATTCCCATCAAGGAACGCTATATTGAAGAAGGACCGAACTACCAATATGGGCCGGAGATTGTGCCTGATGATCAATATTTAGTCCTCGGGGATAATCGCAATAATAGTTATGATAGTCATTACTGGGGTTTCGTCCCTCGGGATAAAATTATCGGTCGTGCGGTGATTCGGTTCTGGCCCCTTAATCGCATGGGAGAATTGAATCCACAGCCAGTCTATATCCAGGAAGCTCAAGAGGAGTAGTTGTCGCAGAGAGTTTGAGTGTTTCTATTCTGGGGGAACACTCGCCGGATGACAAGGTGGCGAACTTAGGCATTGTTTTGAAGGACCGGGTATTTTTCTGGTTTTACCCGGCGTCAAATCCCTGGGGAGAAAAACATGACAACTTGTCAAAATTGACCCTTTCCTAGCTTCATGTAGCGGTTTTAAAAGGTGCATTTGGGTGCGACCCTCACCCTAAATCCCTCTCCCATTTTGGGAGAGGGACTTTGATTTTGGGAAAAGCGGTTGGCGCCCAGGGCTATCATGAACAGAATACAGAATGGAAATAAGGCCGATCTCAATCGGGCGATCGCAACCTTTTGGTTTATGATGAGTGCACCCATGTCTAACGGCGATCGTCCCCAGGGTGGACCACCCAAATCCAACCCCATTGTCATTCTACTGTTTAGGCGTCGGTGTTGACCGGCGATATCCCTTGATCGTGCCAAATCAACCCCATTCTGAACTCTCAAAGCCTGTATTTTTTGAAGGAAGTTATCGAGATCTGCGCGTAGAATCAACCTTGGGAGAATTACCCCTGTTTGATTTTCAAGTAGATATCACCCGACGCTGCGATGATATCGTTCGCACTTTTGAAAAATATCCCCTGCTGACTGGGGTAATTTTGCGAGATTCGGGAGAATTTGTCGGGATGATGTCTCGACAGCGACTGCTAGAATATTTGATTCGTCCGCGTGCGAGTGAGTTGTTTTTAAATGCTCCGTTGGAAATGCTTTACAGCTACGCTCGGACTCAAATTATGCTATTAAGTTCCGAAACAACGATTGTCAAAGCGGCACGACAGGCATTACGGCGATCGCCTGAATTATTAGGCGAACCTCTGGTTGTCCAATCCAGTTCCGACAACTATCTCTTGCTCAATATTCATGAGTTAAACCTCGCCTATTGGCAAATTCGCGGCATTGAAACTCAATTGCGGTTTGAACAAATTCAAGCGCAACTGGTACAAACCGACAAAATGGCGAGTTTGGGCCGGTTGGTGGATGGGGTGGCTCATGAAATTCTCGATCCGGTGGGATTTATTTGGGGAAATTTAACTTACGTTGCCAGCTATTCTGAGGAGTTAATGGAGTTGGTGAACGCTTATCAAAAGCATTTCCCCCAGTCTATACCCGAAATTGAGGATCTCCAGGAAGAAATTGAATATGATTTTTTAAAAGAAGACTTGCCTCGGGCTATCTCTAGTCTCAAGAATGGAGCCGATCGCTTAAAACAGTTAGCCACTAGCTTACAAAATTTTTGTCATATTGATGAAGTTCATCCCAAACCCGCTGATATTCATGCTTGTATTGATAGTGTTTTATTGCTATTAAAAAGCCGGATTAGTGGCGAGATTGAAATCACCAAAAATTACGGACATCTCCCCCCTATATCCTGTTACGCCTCTCAACTGAATCAGGTCTTTATTAATATCATCAGCAAAACCATTGATGGATTAATTCACGAAGCGGTCCATCAAAAATTTTCTTTGGAGTTCAGTGAAGCGGGCTTTCGAGCTAAACCGCAACCGGACCCAACCCGCTCAAGAATCTTAATCTCCACTGAATTGATATCCCGACCGGCTTTAATGCCGAATCAGCCCGATTCCCGGTGGGTTTCCATTAAAATATCGGATAATGGATTAGGAATTCCTCAAGCTAAAATTAATGAAATTTTAGCTTCCTTTGGAATGTCTAAATTGGCGGAAAAAGAAACCAGTTTTGCGGTGAGTTATTGGATTGTCACCGCCAAACATGGGGGAGAACTTTATCTGCGATCGCGCACCCTGAATTCAGAGGATTTACCCCCAGATATTGGCACCGAGTTTGAAATTCTCTTGCCCGGGGTATAACCCCATCAATTCATCAAGAAGTTCCCTCGGATGGGATTGCCAAACTGTGCTATTCCACTGCCTCCGGCAGAGTACAGAAGTTGCTAAATCTGGATTCACCCATCGCCGCGATCCCCTAAATATTCCTCGGAGGGATAAATCTGGCCCGTCATGGATTCAGGGAGGATGAGAGTGCCAATCCGGTAACCCCGGGGACTCGCCTGCGCGGAGTGAGGGACGGTGGGAAACTCCCCCCGGCTCGGGAACGAGGTGCAATGCCTGAAGAACAATTAAATTTTGTGACAGCACAGCCCTTATAATTTATCTTAGATGCGCCAGTATCTTAAAGGGTTGGTTATTTTGTTTTTATAGTTTTTTCACTGATTAATCTGGGCAGCACTGACTTAAAAAGGCAGAACCTCTAAGGGAAAGCGGCAGGAAATCTAGTCTGATGCTTTTATGCGATCGCCCGACAGAAACTGTCACAATAGAAACTGAGTATCCGACATGAATTTTGTAACGTAGAAAATCTCAGGGGAGGCACTGGCATCATGAATAGTAAACCCCAATTTGTTCAACAGGAATCCTGGATAGAACCGAGTTCTGAGTCCAATCAGGGGCCGGAACTGGATACTCAACTGAGTCGATCGCCCCAGGCACCAGGGCCTCAGTCCTGGGGAGTAGACGGGAGAGACCGACTCTGGGGCGATCGCACCCTGTCCCAGTGGCTCAAACCCCTAGTTGAGAGCATTTCCGAAGGCGTCATCCTCAAAGATGAGCGCGGATGTTGGCTGCTGGCGAACGAAGTCGCATTGAGGCTATTCCAATTAATCGGGATAGAGTATGCCGGTAAAACCAACCCCCAATTAAGTCAAGACTCTCCCATCGCTCAAGCAATCTTGACGGCTGATGCTGAATCTGAGCAAACCGCTTGGGAACTGTCGAAAACAATTTATCACCGGGTGGAATTTCCCACTCCTTCCGGGGAACTGCGGTCCGTGGACATCAAAAAAACCCCCCTCTTCAACAGCGATGGGACCAGACAAGGGACCATTGCGGTGGTTTGGGATCCAGACCTGAACGATCGCCTCCAGGTTGAGGAGTCATCCCGAGGGAACCCGGGCAAACAGAAGGCGACAATGGAGACGATTCCGGATGTGATGCTGTATTTAAAAGCAGATGGCACCATTTTGGACTGCAAAAATGTGCCGGAACAGACGACAGCTATCCCACCCAATTTTGAAATCGGGCTGTCTATCTATGAAATTTGGCCTCTATCCATCGC
>CAYUEH010000021.1:15876-20387 GCA_964442465.1 uncultured Laspinema sp.
GGTCCCTCAATTCTCTATACTGACCCGGAAGTTGCCCGGGAAATCTTTGAGGCGATCGCCCCGGGTCAATCTTGGATCGGTTCGGTGGAACAGCGCACCCGCAGCGGTAAAATTGTTCAGGTGTTGCTCCGCGCCGATGGGATTAAAGACCCCACGGGTAAAATTATTGGACGGATTGGAATTAGTACGAATTTGACCCCCCAAATTCAGGTTGAAGCCGCCCTGCAACAATCCAAACAAAAACTCTCTCTGCACCTGGAACAAACCCCCTTAGCGGTGGTGGAATTCAATCTCAACGGAGAGATTGTGGAATGGAATCCGGCAGCAGAAGCAATTTTTGGGTATAGCAAAGCGGAAATCCTCGGACGGGGGATGGCGTTGCTCTTTCCAGCCACGGAAGGACAGGATGCGGGTCAACGCTGGCTGGATCTGTTGGATCAAAAGGGAGGCGCTTGCTCAATTTGTGAAAATGTCCGAAAAGATGGGCAGCGGACTGTTTGTGAGTGGTACACGACTCCCTTGATTGACCGGGAGGGTGAGACGATCGCCGTGGCATCTCTGGCCCAGGATATCACCGAACGGGTCCGGGCGGAGGAAGCGATGCGTCACCAGTCCGACCGGGAACGACTGGTGAGCAGGACTCTGGCCCGCATTCGCCAATCGTTGAATTTAGAAGAGATTTTGAATACGGCGGTTTCGGAAGTGAGGCAATTTCTGGATTGCGATCGGGTGGTGGTGTATCAGATCTTGCCGGACCAGTCGGGGCGTGTGGTGACCGAATCGGTGATTCCTCCTTGGCCCTCGATGCTGGGACAAAGTTTCGGGGAAGAAATTTTCCCGCCCAGTTGTTATGAGCGCTATTGTAACGGAACGGTTAAGGCGATCGATGATCTCAAGGCGGCCAATTCTCCCCAGTGTTTGATTGAATTTTTGCAACCCTTTGGGGTGAATGGCAAAATGATTGCGCCGTTGTTACATGAAAACCGCCTCTGGGGGTTGTTGGTGGCCCATCAATGTAATGGAATTCACCACTGGCAACCGTTTGAGATTAGAGGGTTTGAGCAGTTGTCCACTCAACTGGCGATCGCCATTCAACAATCAACTCTATTTAAACAGTTGGAAGCAGCAAATGAAGAATTACAGCGGATTGCTTCGTTGGATGGATTGACTCAGGTCGCCAACCGGCGCGCTTTTGATGAATGTCTCCATCGGGAATGGCGGCGAACCATTCGGGAACATTCGATGTTATCTTTGATACTTTGTGACATTGATTTCTTTAAATTATACAATGATACTTATGGGCATCAAGCCGGAGATACTTGTTTGAAACAAGTCGCCCAGGCGATCGCCAGTGCCGCCAAGCGTCCCGCTGATTTAGTCGCTCGCTATGGGGGAGAGGAATTCGCCGTGATTCTGCCTCATACTAATGGCGAAGGGGCGATGCAAGTGGCGCAGACTATCCGCAATCAAGTTAAAGCCTTGCGGATTCATCATGCTAAGTCCCCGGTGGGTTATGTGTCGATTAGTTTGGGGGTGGCGGTGACTTTACCCCGACCTCAAGACTCGGTGGAGAAATTAATTCGGAGTGCCGATCGGGCATTATATGAGGCGAAATCTCTCGGGCGCGATCGGGCCGTCTTGGAAAAATATTCGGCCTCGCTTTAAGTTGATGAAAAACCTTCAGCAAAAGGGTAACAAGAACGGCTTAATTTGTCCAGTTTCCACCCTGAAAAGAAAAGGAAAAAGCAAGTTGCTTTTTCCCATTCAATCCGGTGATTACCGGAAGATCGGCTGATAATTGAGCGGCACTTTATTCCCAAGAATCAAGGTCAAGGGCTTTGGAACCACCGCGTTGGAGTTGCATCAAGAGATTACCCAACTGAGACCAAACCAGCCAAGCCGTTAAAATGGTTAACGGGAAGGAAAAAACGTAGGAAATCAACAGATTAAATCCGAAAATCTGTAACCCAGATGCGAGAAACACACAAATCGCCCCAGCCATTCCCAAAAAAGGCAGTTGTAATTCCATGCCTCTGGCTTGAGAGAGACTGCGGGTTGAGCGATTCCGAGACCAGGCTTGCACCAATTGGGTGAGGGTGGCATAGAAGGCGGTTCCCGAGGCGACTGCCGCGATAAACGCAGCAGCTAACAGGAAATAAGGTGGCTCTGGATAGGGAAAGTTAGGCACGAATCTCTCCTACAAGACTGTCAACTCAGAAGGGTCAACTATCAACGGTAAAGGGGAAAGGCTCAACTGTAAAGAGGAAATCACCCCGGGTCAATCAAAAATTCTGATTCTTCCCGGTTAGGACTTACGCAGATTTGAAGAACCGACCCTAAATGTAGAGGCGATTCGCTTGGATGCCTCTACATTTAGCCTTTGATTTTAAAGATTGCATAAGTCCCGTAAGTAAGCGGGACCCCTAGAAGAGAGAAACCGGGTTTCTGGAGAAAATCTGGAGCAATTCAGAGCAAATTTCAGCAAGAAACCCGGTTTCTGGTCCGGGGTGATGGCTGAGGAAATCCCTTCCTGGGACTACTTTTCCTCGAAAAAGGGGATTCCCGTAGGCATCGAAGGCAACAACGCTGCTGCACCTTCGCGAGAGAAGTCAGCCAAAGCCCCCCAAGCGGCATCGAATATCCGATTGGGGTGGATATCTTCCTTGATCAAGTTCCACAGACGCCGGACTTCTTCGGTATGGAGTTTGTCATCTTCCACTAACGCCAGTAAGATTTGACGGCGTAGAAACTCGCCTTCTTCTGAGAGGAGATAGCGCAGACCTAACTCTGCCGTGGGGATAATGTCAAAATTGGTGTCAGAACGGGCGATCGCAATTAAGTTTTCCAGACGACTCCATTGGAATTTGCCATCCTTAAACAACACATCAATCAACCGTCGTCGTAACTGCGGTGATTCTCCCGCCAGTAACCGCCTTGCGACATAAGGATAGGCGACATCCACGATTTTGAAATTAGGATCCATCGTCAAGGCTAACCCTTCCTGAGTCACTAGGGAGCGAATAATCAGGGCAAACTTAGCCGGGACCCGGAAGGGATACTCGTACATCAACTCCGAGAAGCGATCGGTAATCGTCTTAAAGTTGAAATCCCGCACACTTTGGCCGAGGATATCCCCTAATACCGCTTCTAAAGCCGGGACGATCGGCCAGATATCCGTCTCCGGGGTTAAAAATCCCAGCTTGACAAATTGTTCGGCTAATTCTACATAGTCTTTATTGATCAGATGAACGATCGCCTCAACCAGGTTTTCCTTGGTCGTTTCGTCTAGTTGATCCATCATGCCAAAATCAATGTAGGCCATGCGACCATCCGCCAGACCAAATAAATTCCCCGGGTGTGGGTCCGCATGGAAAAAGCCAAACTCCAAAAGCTGCTGTAACCCGCTGGTAACCCCAACTTCGATTAAAGCATTGGTGTCAATTCCCGCCCCTTGCATGGTGGGAATGTCATTGAGCTTATACCCCTCAATCCACTCCAGAGTGAGGACCGTATTGCTGCTATAGCGCCAGAAAATACTCGGAACCTTGACTCGGGGATTCCCGCTGAAGTTAGTCGCAAATTTTTCAGCATTGCGTCCTTCGTTGAGATAATCCACTTCTTCAAAGAGTTTGGTCCCGAACTCATCGACAATTAAACCCAGGTCATGGCCTAAATTCAGGGGCAACCAAGGTCCGACTGCCTTCGCACCCCAGCGCATTAAAAACAGGTCCAGGGTGAGAACGGGTTTCAAATTCGGACGCTGTACCTTGACCGCCACTTTTTCGCCACTGTGCAAATAGGCTTGATACACTTGGCCTAAACTGGCGGCGGCCACAGGTTTAGGGGTAATTTGAGCGAACAATTCTTCAACGGTTTTGTCCAGTTCTCGCTCAATGATGCGGTAGGCGACTGTACTATCAAAAGAAGGCAGTTGGTCTTGGAGCTTGATCAGTTCATCGAGGAAGTCCTTGCGGATCAAATCCGGACGGGTGGAAAGAGCTTGACCGACTTTGATGAATGTGGGTCCGAGATTGGTTAAGATGTTTTGGAGTTGGGTGGCTCTTTTTTGTCGTTGTTGTTCCCCTTGGTTTGTCCACTCATCCCACTTCAAGCCCAAAATAAAACTAGACAAATACCAAATAATGGTGATGGCTCTCCAGATCACTTTCCAGGGACGGGAGCGATAGTAACTGGCGATCGCGGCAGGATCATACCGCCGCATCTGGGCTATGGTTTTAGAACTCACGCCTTTCCTTGCCTCTAATACTTGGGTTGGATCTGAAGTGACCGCCAGCCTTGCGGTCTGGCTTATTCAGATTATTTACTTATTTCTTAATATCTTAACCCATCTTTACAATTCTTTAACCCTTCTTGATCTATAGAATTCCCTCTATTGACCTCCCGGGTGATATTGATGAGTCTGGGAAAAAGAGACGACTGAAGTCGTCACTACGAACGAAGAGAAAAAACCACTCCCCCGTTTGTAGTAACGACTTCAGTCGTTCTCCCCC
>CAYUEH010000021.1:20487-21676 GCA_964442465.1 uncultured Laspinema sp.
CGAAGAGAAAAAACCACTCCCCCGTTTGTAGTAACGACTTCAGTCGTTCTCCCCCTCTGCGATTCACAAAAAAGACTTCAAAGCATAAACCACCTCTTGCTGCTGTTCCTCAGATAATTCAGGGAACATGGGTAGAGAGAGGACCTCCCGAGATGCCTGTTCGGCGATCGCCAAGTCACCCAAGGCATACCCCAACTCTTGATAAATCGGCTGTAAATGCAGCGCCAGAGGATAGTACACCGTCGCTGCAATCCCCGCCTCATTTAACTGCTGCTGAAGCCAGTCGCGTCGTTGGCTATTTTTTTCTTGACTTTTTACCCGAATTGTGTATTGATTCCAAACCCCTTGACCTCCAGGTAATTCCTGCGGAGGGATAATTCCCGCCAGAGGTGTGAGGAGGCGGTGATAATTTTGAGCGATCGCCCGTCTGCGATCGTTCCAAGCATCCAAATGGCGTAACTTAATCTGAAGAATCGCCGCCTGTAGCGCATCGAGACGGCTATTAATGCCCACCGATTCATGATAATAACGCCCACTGGCCCCATGCTCTTTTAAAATCCGCATTTGAGTGGCGATCGCCGGGTCATTCGTCGTCACTGCACCGCCATCGCCAAAGGCCCCTAAATTCTTCGTGGGAAAAAAGCTAAAACAGCCCACATGACCCATACTCCCCACCCGCTGTCCCGCCCAAGTCGCCCCGGTGGATTGGGCACAGTCTTCGATAACGGCGAGATTGTGTTGATTAGCGATCGCCATTAACCGAGTCATCTCCACCGGCTGTCCATAGAGATGCACCAGCAGAATCCCCCGAGTTTTTTCCGTAATCGCCGCTTCTAGGCGTTCCACATCCAAATTAAACGTTTCAGGGACAATATCCACAAAAACCGGCGTTGCACCCACCCGGGAAATCGTTTCACTGGTGGCAAAAAACGTGAAGGGGGTAGTAATGACTTCATCCCCAGGGCCAATATTTAGGGCCCGGAGTGCCAGATATAAGGCATCGGTGCCGGAATTGCAGGAGACGCACTCGGTTGTGCCAATATAGGCGGCAAACTGTTGCTCGAATTCGGCCACAACCGGACCGCCAATATAACGTCCTGAAGCCAACAATGCTAAGACTGAGGCTTCTACTTCTTGGGCGATCGTGTGGTACTGCAAAGAGAGATCCAGGGGGGGGATATGATTCACG
>CAYUEH010000022.1:0-20831 GCA_964442465.1 uncultured Laspinema sp.
GCTTCCACTTTGATGATTTCGCCCCCTTCTAGCCGTTTGGCGGCCCGGGTGCGAATGCCAGCTTGCAGCTTTTTGATTAAGGCTTGGTTGACTTTCATGGTGCCGGTTCCCACGGCGACATGATCGTATTTGGGGAAGACCCAGGCATAGAAGTCTGGGGAAACGTCGGTTCCCACATACATTTCTGCGAGGTCATTGTAATAGGCCATCTTGTCTTCCGGGAGGCGAATCCGCTCTTGGAAGGCGATCGCATAGTTATAGTCCCCGGCATCAATGGCTTTGGCGACGCGAGAGTTCGCCCCGTCAGCGCCAATGACCAGATCCACTTTGAGGGTTTTTTGGGTCCCTGCTACGGAGCCATCGGAATGGTCCGCATAGTGTAAAGTATATGGATCCGTATTGTTTGTGGGAATATCCAGTTTGTGAACGGTGCCGTTAATCAGGTTTGCGCCTAATTTTTCAGCGCGATCGCGTAGGAATCCATCGAGGATTTCCCGGCGACACATCCCAATATATTCTTCTTGTTTTTCTAAATTGATATCGACTTCGATATTGGACGGGGAGATCATTTTCATTTTTCTCACCCGGCGATCAATGATGTGATCCGGCAGATCAAACTCGCTCACCATACATAAGGGTATGGCCCCGCCACAAGGCTTCGCATTATCCAGCTTGCGCTCAAACAGGTAGGTCTCAATCCCTGCTTTTGCAAGCGTTTCAGCAGCAGAGGAACCAGCCGGTCCCGATCCAACAACAGCAACCCGTAGTGCCAAAGAAGTTCTCCCTATCTGTGACGGTTACGGAAAGCAATCGTATCACGGAAGACTCCCGGTTTATCAGATTTACCCCCTATATGTGAAAAAAATGAAACATAACTTAATATTTCGACATAATTGGCCCGGGTTGGCGGATGCTGGAATTTAGTCTGGGTACAAGAATAAACTTCGACTCAATACTAAGGGCCATCTTCCCTAGGGCAACATGAACTCGAATGGACTGGATTCTCGACTGTTCCTGGATTCAAGACGGTAATCGAGGCGATCGCGATCGCCTCGATTACCGTCTATCAACAACACCTCCTCTCCCCATAAAGGCTGGGACTGTGCTCATGGAATCCTCTTTGGTGGGTACTCCGGTTCTATGTACATCAAAACCGCCATCGCTCACAGGGGCTTATCCGAGGCGATCGGCTGATCTCAACACCGATTTGCCGCCTGCAAGGAAGCGCATCACCTTCTGCGGTCCCAAGTTTATGCCACCCCTCACCTTCAAAAAAAAGCCCCACCTTTCCAGTCCCAACCGGGTCAGAGATTGTGCCTGTACTGAATTAACCCCCGGTGTCGGTTACGATGTGACGATGCCTGTACGGACAGCCTAGAATGCCTCAACCTATTGGATTGTTGTGGTGGAATTAGTTGCAGCGACTGTAGTCCCCTTGAAGATAGTGCCCTGGATTGTTCCGGTGCCGACTGGGACTTTGGCAGTTGCAGTTCATGTCGAACCCATCAAGAAAATCCACTTTTTTGACCCGAATTGGGTAGGAGTAGCGGATGGGGTAGCATAGCAGATTTTATTCTTGGCAGTCCCCTCAACAGACTTTAAACATTCAGAAACGTGAGTGAGTCCCTCAAGGAAAAGACTCAATAGCCGTTCTCTTGAGGGACTCACTCACCCTAATTAATCTTGTACTAACGGGGGATTTTTCGGAATGTTTTATACTCCCATCCGGTTGAGAGATTAATCTTTACCCTTGATGTTTTCAACTGCATTCTTAACCTGCTCAGTAAACGAGGTTGCACCACTGGTTTTGGCATCTTCTGGGGAGATCATTTGATCTTGATCTGCAGATCCTTGAACGCCATTCAAACCTGGATTCGTTTTATCGACCTCATCTTTCAGGGTATAAGGATCATCTCCGATCGCTTCTAGGGATTTCTTCTCAATCTTTAGCATCTGATCTTCACCTTTCGTCGGGCTGCTAGTCGCGGCATAAGCGGGGAAGGCACTGCTGAAAAACAGTAGGGCAGACACGCAGACGGCGAGTAAAAAGCGTAGGGGACGTAAGGTCGGTAATTTTAAGCTGATAGACGGCATATTATGGTTCTCCTGGTCTAAAATTTCCATTGGGTGGGAAGAATTGGGGGTTGCAGGTCTTGCACCCTCTCGGCCTCCCTTATCTGAGTTCAGGTTATCAAGGGACTGTGCCTACATACATCAGCCTTAAGATATAGATGGAGTGGTAAATTCACAAGGGCGATCGCTGCTTTTCTTTATAGGCTGCTGCCTAGAGGAGTTCATCCCACGGGTCCGGTTGTGACTGGGAATTGGCCACTTCAAAGCTATCTCGTCCGGGCTACTCCCAAGTTGCATAATCTGAACGATCCCGAGGCGATCGCATGAATCTTTCTGCTGGGTGTTGTCCCGTTCAATCTGATTCCCCCTGAGATGATTGCCTCTGAGCAGAATCATCCAACATAACGCTTAAAACATCGGTTGATTGATTTGAGGTTGCCCCATCAATCCAGATCATCATATCTGGAGATCAGCCATTGCTCGACAGGTTCGATAGGGGAATAAGTTTAGTGAAATTCATGGCCACACCTGTGGTGAGCTTAAAATCGCAGATAGCGAATAGGTAATCGGTGATATGTCCAGGGGTTGAGAGATTAGAATGAAACAGCCCTACCTTCTTAAGGGTGGCTTCAGAGAATTTGGCAAGAGGTCTATTATCAATAGCGAAGCTCGATGCTCGCACTCCAAAATGTACCTCATGAGTGGAGGAACTGCTATATTGCCAAAATGCTGGAAGGGTCGCTCTATAGTAAAGTGATATGCAGATATCATCTGGAAACCGGGACAGGACTTATGATCTTCACAGGGATGTCAATCCGATATGATAGGAACATCTCATGCACTGCCCCTGGGGTCAAGGCAATGCGTAAGTCCGGCTGGAGTAGATGCGCCATGAGCGCTTTTACCTGGGGGAGTCAATTCCGGTTTGTTCCCAGGGGGCCCGTGGGGTTCCTAGGGTTAAAGCGACTATGTTCGAGAGTTTCAGGGTAATAGTTCAAGGGTTTAAACGACCCAAAATCAGGGGAATCTTTTTAAGATTTTAGCAGTCTGAAAAGCAGGTTTAATGATTAAAACAACATCTTATTGCAGTAGATACTATGGGCGAACAAGGTGCATCAGAAATCAACGGGATGAATTGTCAAGAGAATTCAGAAGGTAAAGCCGATATATTGATCGTAGATGATGTACCCAATAATTTAAAGTTATTGGTTAATTTATTAAGGAGACATAATTATAACGTGAGAGCTGTAACCAATGGGGTTTTAGCCTTGCAGTTTGTAGGAATTAGACAGCCAGATCTCATATTTTTGGACATTATGATGCCCGAGATGGATGGATATGAAGTTTGCCAGAAATTGAAGGAAAATCCTCAGACAAAGGATATTCCGATTATCTTTTTAAGTGCGCTAACGGAAGGATTTGATAAGGCCAAAGCCTTTAAATCTGGGGGAATTGACTATATCAGCAAACCCTTCCAAATGGAAGAAATTCTGGCGCGGCTAGAAACCCATCTCTCTCAACGGGCGCTCCAAAAGCAACTGCAAGAAAAGACTGAACTCTTAGCGCATCAAAACCTCCAATTCCAAGCAGAAATTAAGGAGCGAAAATTATTAGAGGAAAAATTGAGGTCTGCTGAGGAGAAAATGCGGGCAGTTTTTGAGGCAATGACTGATATTATCGCCTTGATTAGCCTATCTGAAGGGAATATTAGCAATCTGGATATTTTACCCAGTAATTGGATGCGTTTATATCAGCCAGATTCCGACATTGTAGGGCAAACGATTGAACAGTTATTTTCCCCAGATACGGCAGAAAGCTGGTTGAATATTATTGGTCAAGTGTTAGAGACGAGAGAGACGCTGCATTTCGATTACTGTCTCAAGGATCGTGGGCAAGAGATGTGGTTTTCGGCAGCAGTGTCTCCGGTGAGGGAAGATACGGTGATTGTGGTAGCCAGAGATATTAGCGATCGCAAGCAAGCAGAAGAAGCCTTAAGAATAGCAGAAGAACGATATCATAGTATCGTAGAAAATGCCATAGCCGGGATTTTTCAATCCACGGTAGATGGACAGTATTTGAGCGTCAATCCGGCCCTGGCGAAGATCTATGGCTATGATTCTGGGGAAGAATTGCAACAGAGTTTGAAAGATATCAACACCGAACTCTATGTCAATCCCGATCGCCGCCAAGAATTTATCGAGGCAATCGCTGCCCAAAATTCAGTCTCTGGATTTGAATCAATGGTCTATTGTCAAGATAAAAGCATTATTTGGATTTCTGAAACAGCCCGGGCGGTGAGAGACTCCAATGGCAATATTCTCTATTATGAAGGCATTGTTTCCGATATTACGGAACGTAAGTTAGCCCAGGAAGCGCTGAAATATCAACAAGACCAAACCGAAGCACTCCTGCTGAATATTTTACCCCAACCGATCGCGACTCGTCTGCAAAAAGGAGAAAATCCCATTGCCGACCACTTTGAAGAAGTGAGTGTGATCTTTGCGGATTTAGTTGGATTTACGGAATTTGCAGCCAATAGGCCGCCCAAAAAACTATTAGAATTGTTAAATAAGATTTTTTCGCGGTTTGACAAGTTAGCCCAACACCATAACTTAGAAAAAATTAAAACCATTGGAGATGCCTATATGGTCGTCGGGGGATTACCTGTTCCCTGTGCCAATGCGATCTTTGAAGTGGCTCAAATGGCCTTGGATATGCAAGGGGAATTAGCCCAGTTAAATCAGCATACCGGACAAACCTTTCAACTGAGAATTGGAATTCATATTGGTCCCGCCATTGCCGGAGTGATTGGCATGAGCAAATTCATCTATGACTTATGGGGGGATACGGTTAATACCGCGTCCCGAATGGAATCTAGCGGATTGCCGGGGAAAATTCAGGTGACTGAGGCGGTTTATGAACGGTTAAAAGACCGATTTGAATTTGAACAACGGGGACTGATTTCTGTAAAAGGCAAAGGAGAAATGCTCACCTATTGGCTGGTGGGGAAGCTGGGTTAATCGAGGGGCCACAATCTCCCGGAGAAACCCGGTGATTTCTTCCAGGCGGCTGCCTGGATTTTTCTTGGGGAGGGGTACTCTAGGGCCAAAAAATGTCCGGCCAGTTTATTGTAAAATCCATGCTAGACTTCAAGTCGATTCACAGGTGAAAACACAAAGGAGAGAGGGTTGGCAGCCAGGAACTTGTCCGGTGACCCCCTAAATCTGACCGAAAGCAAATAAACTAATGGGCGATCGCATTTGTGACTTTAGAAACTTGCCAATTTAAGCCGAGCAATTGTAGGGGAAGAAAAATTGAAGCCGAATCAGACAACTGGAGTAAATTATCGGGGGATCACCGGATCCATTCCCCGGGGGATCTTTGATCGCCACTGGTACAAATTCGCTAAATTTGTGGGATTGTTTTCGATGTGCGCTCTTCTGGCGATTAGCTGTGGCGATCGCCCCGAGATCAACGAGAGTACGGACCCCAATCGGATCTCCATTGGCACCACCGCCAAAATTAGAACCATCGACCCTGCCGATGCTTATGAAAATGCAGCAGGAATGTTACTCTACAACCTAGGCGATCGCCTCTACACCTACGAAAGCGGCACCACCACCCTCAAACCGCAACTGGCTACTGCACTCCCTGAAATCAGCCCGGATGGAGTCACCTATACCATTCCTCTGCGTCCCGACGTGGTTTATCATGACGGCACTCCCTTCAATGCCGAAACCATGAAATTCTCCCTGGAACGATTCATGGAAAATGGGGGTTCTCCCTCATCCTTATTATCCAATATCGTTGAATCCGTACAAACCAGCGGTGAATATGAATTAACCATTCAGCTCAAACAGCCCTTTGCTGCCTTTCCCGATTTGTTAACCTTCTCCGGGTTAGTCGCTGTCTCTCCCACCGCCTATCAAATAGGCTCAGGTCAATTTAAACCGGATACATTTGTAGGAACCGGACCTTATAAATTGGTCAGTTATGGAACCGATACCATCAAATTAGATGTCTTCGAGACTTACTGGGGAGAAAAACCTGTCAATACCGGCATTGATATTCAACAGTTCTCCAGTCCGGCTAACGTTTATAACTCCTTCCGTCGGGGGGCAATAGACCTCACCTACGGGACATTAGACCTGGATCAAATTAGCAGTTTACAAAGACAAGCCCCGGCCCAAGGCTGGCAAGAGATTTCTAATCGCAGTAACGGGGTTTATGTCTTAACCCTGAACATGAACGATGAGGCCTTAAAAAAACTGGAAGTGCGACAGGCGATCGCCTCTATCATCGACCGTCCCCTTTTGCAACAGCGGATTTTTCAAGGACAAATGGAACCGCTTTATAGCTTAATTCCCACCACATTAGAACGGTATTATCAGCCCGTATTTCTCAATAAGTATGGGGATGGCAATTTTGCTCAAGCTCAACAACTCCTCGCTCAAGCCGGTTACACCCCCGAGAATCCCCTACAACTTCAGTTGTGGTATCGGTCTAATCTCCGGACCAATGCCGATGTTGGCACCACCATTAAAGCCCTCGCCGAACAGGAATTAGGGGGAACCCTACAAATCGAACTGCAAAGTGTTGAATCAGCTACTGCTTACAATAACTTGGATAAAGGAGTGTATTCCATGTTTATCCTAGATTGGACGCCGGACTTTTTCGACCCGGATAACTATATGCATCCGTTTCTTTCCTGTGCCACCGGGTCCGTGGAAACCGGATGCGAAGAAGGAGAAACTAAATTGTGGGGTTCTTTTTACTATAGCGATCGTGTCAATCAATTAATTGCGCGTCAACGCCAAGAACAAAACCCCGAAACTCGCCTGCAAATTTTTACCGAACTCCAAGAGATTTTGGTCGAAGATGTCCCCTTTATTCCCCTCTGGCAAGGGAAAGAATATCTCTTTGCTCGTCAGGGAATCCAAGGCGCGACCCTCGAATCGACTCAAGCGGTCCCATTTTGGACCTTGAAAAAATAACATCCCTCATCGGATGCAGGGATGCTGGAGTTTCCCTAAACTGCTCATCCCTCCACCCCCTACTCAACCCTCTCATCTCACATATCACCCATGTCCCGTTCCAAAGCGCTTCAATCCTATATTTTCCTGCGGTTGCTACTAGCACCCTTGATGCTATGGACGATCGCCACCTTGGTGTTTTTGCTGTTGCGTGCCACCCCAGGCGACCCCATTGATGCAATTTTAGGTCCTAAAGCCCCGGAAATTGAAAAAATCCGGTTGCGAGAACAACTCGGCTTAGGCGCGCCTTTATGGTTACAATACATCCGTTTCATGGGAGATTTGCTCCGTTTAGACTTAGGCACATCCCTCACCACCCGAGGACAAACGGTGTGGGAAATTGTCGGTCAATATTTCCCCGCCACCTTAGAAATTGCCGTGGTGAGTATGGTTGTTGCCTTAATGGTCGGCATTGGGGTGGGGGTAATTTCCGCCTCTAATCCCAATACGGGATGGGATGTCGGGGGCCGAATGTTTGGCATGATCACCTATTCCCTGCCCGCATTTTGGGTGGGGATGATTATGCAGTTAATTTTTAGCGTGCAACTGGGGTGGTTTCCCGTAGGCGCACGTTTTCCCAGTACCCAAACCCCACCCTCGGGACCGACAGGACTGTACCTGATTGATAGTTTGTTAAGTGGAAATCTCGGGAATTTTTTCACCACCTTGCACTATTTGGCCCTGCCATCTTTGACCCTGGGAATTCTAATTAGTGGGATTTTTGAGCGGATTGTTCGGGTGAATTTGAAGCAAACGTTACAGGCGGATTATGTAGAAGCGGCTAGAGCCAGAGGGATATCGGAAACTCGAATTGCGATCGCTCATGCCTTAAAAAATGCCATGATTCCGGTGATTACGGTGATGGGATTAACCTTAGCGGCACTTTTAGGGGGAGCAATTTTAACTGAAGTGACCTTTTCTTGGCCCGGATTAGCCAATCGACTCTATGAGGCGATTTCCTTACGGGATTATCCCACGGTTCAGGGAATTGTCGTCTTTTTTGCCGGGATTGTGGTAGTTGCGAGTATTGGGATTGATCTGCTGAATGCTTACATTGATCCGCGCATTCGCTATTAGATAAAAAGCCACTCCAAAAACCGGGTTTCTGCCACAATTTTTGCCAACTTGCCGAGATTGAGGAAAGAAACCGGGTTTCTGAACCTCTGATACCGCTCCTGGCCTGCCGTTGTGGAAGACGTCACCGGCCCCCAACCGTTGGGGGCCGGTAAACATCCTGTAGGAGATGAAAATGTTACAAATCCGGAAAGGATTGCTATAGGTGGAAATTTCCAAATCTGCAATTAGTTAGAACGAGTACCCAGTGGTTGTAAGAAGCGATCAATGCGACTCACTGCTGAAAAATTTCCCTGTTGCTGGAATAAATCTCGGGCGGTTTGTAAAACGGGAGTCGCTTCCTCGTGATGGCCTTGTTCCCATAAAATTATTCCTAAATTGCCGTAAGATTCTGCAAAATTGGGGTTAATTCTAATGGCTTGTTGATAGGCGGATATGGCCTCTGGGATTTCCCCGAGATTCACTAAAATATTGGCCATGTTATAATAAGCTTTATCATAGTTAGGCTGGAGACGAATCGCTTCTTGATAGGCGGCGATCGCCCCATCGAACTCCTGTTGTTTTGCCAAGGCCTCGGCTAAATTATAATGAGCGGTAGGTGATTGGGAATTCGTAGCAATGGCACTTCGGTAGGCGGCGATCGCCTCGGAAATTCGCCCCAGATTCACTAAGGCAACTCCCAGATTGATTTGCGCTTCGGTAAAATTAGGATTTAGCCGAATCGCTTGCTGATAAGAAGCGACTGCCGCTTCTAAATCCCCTTCCTCCTGAAGTCTATCGCCTTCGCTGTAATACCGTTCCGCTTCCGGAAAGTCCTCCATCCCCTGCGCCACCCAAACGACGCCAGGAATAAGAGATCTCTGGAAATTTTCTCTCAGGGAGGGAGCGATCGCTTGCACCTTGGGGGTGACCCCCAAACTCAGCAAGATTGCCACCCCGACTGCTTGTCCGTAAGTCCTGTTACTCCACATGGATCATTCCCCACACCCTCAACAGTAGATCAATTTGTTTATTCTCAAGTGTAGCGAATAAATCCAAGGGTTCTGAAATGCCCGGTGTTGAGGGGATTTATCCCGGAAATAGGGCGAGATCCTGATCCCTAGGCGAGAATCTCTCTGTATGCCGCGAGGGTTTGCTGGGCGATCGTATCCCAATCGTAATGAGTCGCGGCATACCCTTGACCCTTCTCTCCCCGCTTCTGACACTCCTGGGGATTGGCGACTGCCTCGGATAACAACTGCGCCATTTCCTCTACCGTCCCATTTCCCACCCAACCTGCACCCGCTTCCAAAACATCCTCCCAGATATAAACCCCCCGAGAAATACAAACCGCTGTTCCTGCTGCCATTGCCTCCGCCACCGCAATCCCAAAGTTTTCATAATAAGACGGCAGTACAAAAATATCTGCTGCCTGAAGCAATGAGACTTTAAATTCTCCCCGCACAAAACCCGGCAACGTCGTACAATCCGCCAAAGGAGAAGCAGCAATTTGTGCTTTAATTTTTTCCTCATACTCTGGATCTTGTGGATTGCTTCCCGCCAACACAAAATCAAACTCTAACCCTTGGGTGAGTAACTTTTCTAATGCCGGTAACAACACATCCAATCCCTTTTTCGGTTCAATCCGCGACAGAAATAAAACGAGGGGTCGATTCCCTGTGATTCCCAATTCCTCCCGAATCTTTTTCCCTCGTTCCTGCCGTTTCCCCGGGGTCAACTCCCCATCCATCCCAGGTAAACTCACCCCCAAAGGAATGATTAAATCCCGGGTTTTTACCCCGAACCGTTCCGAAATCTTCGCCTCTTCTGCACTCGTAAAATGAATCGCTGCCGCCCCCGCTAAATTTCCCCGTTCCCACAATGTCGTATAAACCTGCTTCAGTTGTTTTTTCTTCCGCAAATCTGCCGGATCCAGAGTTCCTAACGGACGCAAAATATAAGGAATCTTCCGCAGTCTCGCCACCGTCGCCGCCCCAGAAATCACCGGAGAAAATAGGGCGTGTAAATGGGCAATATCATACTCATTTCCCTGTCGAGATAACCACCGCAATAAATCCACAGAAAATTTATAACGACGAAAGGGAGAACAGGGAAAATAGCGGATTTGATATCCATCCTGTTTTACTGGGCAATTCAGGGGAACATCTAAGGGCGCTTGTCCCACATCTCCATTAGAATTAGTCGTTAATATCGTCACATCTGCACCTTGTCTTGCCAGGGCTGCCGACAACCCCAACACCATTTGACTCGGCCCTCCATAAACCAGGGAAATAGACGGAATAATTTGTAAAATTTTCATAAATTACAATAATAATTTACTGTTTTTATTGATAGTTGTGAAAACAATAGAAGTTAAATTGTAACTGTAAAAAACGCTACAATTAAAATATATAACCCCTTCTAAATCCTCGTTCCTAGGCTCTGCCTAGGAATGCTCAAAAGGAGGCTCTGCCTCCTAACTTTTACCCATCCAAAATGGTCTGATAAAATTCAAACTGCTGTTGAGCAAGCGCCTGATTGGTATAATGTTCCATTGCCCGTTGATAACCGCGAGTAGCCAATTCCTCCGCAAATAAAGGGTTATCCATCAGTTTAAATAGGCAATCTTGCAACGCTTCCGCATTTCCTTCTGGAAAGACTAATCCAGCATCTTGAATCACATTGGGAATTTCCCCGGAATCCGACCCAATTACCGCCACTTGACAAGCCATTGCTTCAATTAAAACATGACCAAATTGTTCTTTCCATCCCGCTGAGGTTAGGGTTTTAAATTTGTCGGTAGTTTCGGAAGGAAGCACCAAAACATCCATCAAATTAATATAACGCTGCACCTCATTATGGGGAACGCTTTCAATCCAAATTAGCCGATTTTTCAGGTTAAATTCTGTAGCTTTTTGCAGCAGAGTCTCTTTTAAAGGGCCGCGCCCTAATAACAGTAATTTCCAAGGTTTATCGGCTAAATGGGAGAGAGACTGGAGTAAAGTAAGTAACCCTTTTTCTTCCACAAATCGACCGACAAAACCGACGACAAATTCATCGGATTGAATGGCGAGTTGGGTGCGGAGTTCCGGTTGAGGGTGGGGACGAAAGAGGGTTTCATCAACGCCGAGTTGAGGCATGATTTTGAGGGGACCGGAATAACCGCGATCGCGCAAAATTTCCGCCCCATCTTGATTGCCGACAATAATGCCATCGGTATGGCGCAAATTATAGGATTCTAAGAGAGAAACCGGGAATTTTAATTGGTAGGGGAGATTCCACCAAGTAAAGAAGAGATTTTTGGCTTTTAATCCCAGTAAGTGATTGAGGGTGATAAATTCCGAGTAGGCGATCGCCTTCGCACCCTGTTCCACTTGAATAATATCTGGACGCCATTGCCGCAACAGGGAAATCAAATCTGCGCCAAAAGTCAAGAGTCCTTGATTGTTCTGGCTAAAATTGGAAATTGGCATCACTCGAAACGAACCTTCTTCTAGGAATTGGGTTTCGATGAGTTGATTTTGAACCCCACCGGGACGCCATCGCCGGGGAACTACCACAGTGACTTCAATATCGGGAGCAAGTTGAGCCAGTTTTCGTAACTTTTCCCGGTTTAAATCAACAATATAAGTATGGCTGGCAACTAGAATTTTCACAGCATCTACAATATCTACAATAAATTGATAGGTCAGGTTTTTTGAGAAGGGGCTAGTTCATCTTGTTGGCTGTAAATTTGTCCATCCTGAAAGATTGATTGCAGAACTGTGCCAACGGCATTTAAAAATCCTAGGGTATAGAACCAAAACCGCACGATGGTTTTAATTGGCGAACCACTTTTATTGCAGGGGGGATGACCGAGGACATGGCAGTCAAATAAGCGAGCGAAAAAGCGGAGACATTGGGAGAGGGTGAGGTTATTTAATCCTAGGAGAAAATGGTTGTGATAGAAGGTGATTTGGTAGCTAATTGAGCGAGTGCTAATATCATGACAGCCGCCGGTTTCTTCTCCTAAATGAATTAAGTGAGCGTCCGGTTCATACCAGATTTTGTATCCGGTTTGTCGCAACCGCAAGCAAAAATCAGACTCTTCTCGCACGGCGCTGCCTCGGAAACGTTCGTCAAAGTGTAATCCGTACTTATCGAAAATCTCGCGACGGAAGGACATATTGCAACCGCGAACCGAGAGGACTTGCTGGGGTTTGACCGTATGCACCAGGTCGATATAATACCAAGCAATTCCTGGGTCCATTGCTTCTGGGGGTAAATCCTCGATGGTTAAACCGCCACCGGAGTCGGCGAGTTTCATGCGATCGAAAACCCGACCAGCGATCGCCCCGATTTCCGGTTGATCGAGATAATTGCGAGCATGAGCGTGTAAAAAACCCGGGGGAAGTTGGACATCATCATCGAGAAATAGAATAATTGCTCCGTGCGATCGGCGCACGGCATAGTTGCGAGCCCCGGGTAAACTCGCCCAATCCAGGCGCAACCACTCAATGCGATCGGATTCGGCGAGGGATTGCAGATAGGCATCGGTTTCCGGTTCATGGGTGGGGGTTTGATCCACCACCAGGACCTCAAAATCCGGGTAGTCTTGTTGGAGAACATCGGCTAGGGTCTCTCTGAGCACCTTTTCCCGGTTGTAGGTGGGAATAATCACAGAAATCGAGGGCAAAGACATGGAGTTAAGGGTTGAACGTTTAGAGTTTAGAGGAGTGGAAGGCGATCGGCAAGGGAGGCGGAGGGTTTAGAGGTCGGGTTTATTTCTTTTTATGTTTCTTTTTAGAGGACCCTTTCTCACCGAGCAACCCGAGTTCCTCCGCTTCGAGTTTTTCCTGAGCTACTTCTCGGTCAAGGTCGGGTAACTTGAACAGCAACCCGGCAAACACCCAGTAATAGACTGCAACGGGGTCTACATCCAGAGGATAATAGTAAGTGTTATAGCTGATAAACAAGATAAACACCCAATAGGATGCGCCATAGCCTCGGAGATTTTTATCTTTGACAGAGCGATAGGTTTTAAAGGCGAGATAGGTTAGCGTCGTCACGAAAATCAGAAACCCGATGACTCCCACCGGGCCAATTTCATAGAGTAATTTAGGATAGTAGGTTTCGATGAGCTTCGTCTTACCGAACATACGAGCGGAGTTGGTGGCTCGACCTAAACCATTCCCAAAAAATCCATCCTGTCCTTTTGAGGTAAATTCCGCTTGGTGTGCGATAAAATCCGTAGGGGGAGAGGCATTCCATCGGCTGACAAAACTATCGATCCGTTCCGTCACCACATCCGGGAAGAGTGCCATCGCCCCAAATCCTAAGATAGCAAGTCCGGCGGCGATGGGAATAAATCGTTTCAAATTTGTCACTTGGCCGGTGACTACCAACAGAATAATAGCAAATAGAGGCACAAGAGCCAGAGCAATTCGTTGACCGGAGATTACTGAATTGACAAATACTAAGGCCATTCCCAAAAAGCTGAGAAGCTGCCAGACTAATGACGGATCGTTAAACGCTGAGGCAAAGGTAAAAAAGAGGTTAGCAATCAGGAACCAAGCCCACTGCCAGGGGGCAACAAAGGTCCCGGGTAAGCGAATCATACTCTGCTCAGGACTAAAAACCAGGGAACCCCCGACGAGACATTTAGCATCAAGGGTGGCTTTAAATAGGGCTTCCCCCACATAGCCGCGAGTGCCTGGACAGCGACCCGATAGTAGCAACCAATACTGCACAACACCCAATCCACAGCAAATTAGGGCCAGAACGACATGGGTGCGGGTCAGCCACAGAAATTCCTTTTTATTACGGATCAGATAATAACTGCATCCGAGCAAGGGAATATAGCCGAGGAAGACTTTCAGACCCAGTAGTCCCATTGGGATGGGCTGGCCATCGGGACGGGGGCCAAACTGCTGAGCACCGTTGACAAACAACAGAGTCATTAGACAGACCAACAACAGAATGTTCAGCGCTGGACCCAGTTGGGGGGGAATTAAGAAGGGGAGTTTTTTGCGCTTGATCTCCTGGTACAGGGCGATCGCCCCGGGAATATAAAACCCATCTTTAGCCAGTTGAAAGATGGCATTTCCTCCGCCAACCCAGTAGGTAATGGTGCCGGAAAAAGGCATATAGATCAGGAAGCCCCACATCGCCAACCGGGGGTATTTGTAGGACAGGAATAAAACCGTAACCCCACCTCCACCGGCCAGCGCTAACTTGAAGTCGGCGACAAAAAAAAGTACGATCCCGATCGCCACACCAAGTCCGCCATAGGTCTGAAACGATTGAATCATCGCTTTGCGTTCGCGATCAACCTTCTTTTGTTGGGCAGCCAGTTCTTTTTTGCTCAGAGAAGGCGCTTGTGCCTCCTGATTGGTTTGGGACTTTTTCTTAGATTTTTGCTTGTTTTTTAACATATTCCGATGGTGAATCTTCCCCAGGAATTAGACCCTCGAACCGGCGGGCCTTTCTCCGGACAGTTACACAAACCCGACTCATCACTTCTTATTGATAACATCAAATCCACTCAGGTGGCTATATCGATCTTCCAAGAGTGGCGATCGCCCTGATCGCCGGGCAGATCTTAGTGCTTCCCGGCCTCATGAGGTACAATCCATCGGAAAACTTACTCAGACTCATATTACCCATCCGAATCTACGATGAAACCCTACTCTCTAAACTTTCGGCAAAAAATAATCCAAATCTATAAGGAATAAAATCCATCAATCAATCCAACAAATACCTGCACGATTTGGCGTCCCTAACAGTTTTGTTCAAAAACTTATCCAACAATATCTAACAATCCTTGCAGGATTTCTAACATTGAAAGCTCCTGCCGGATGTTCTGGTAGAGGGGACATCGGGGGAGGTAATCCCTCATGACTGCTATAGCAGTCATGAGGGGCCGTTGTGGAAGACGATGGCGACCCCTTTCTCGTTGGGGGCCGCCATCGTCCATTGCCAAACTGATTTACACTGGCTATATAGCGACCCTCTCAGGAATTTGACACTGGATTTACCCCCGAAAGCGTTGGAGTACGAGGATCTTGCTCCCTATCTCCATGCCAAAATGATTTAGCCTCGCTATATAAAAACCCACACCCTGTTCTATGAGCGTTCCGTAAGGAAAGGGTGGGGAAAAAGCCGACAAAGCCCGCGTTTGGCGCAGCCTGCGCGACAGCGCTTAGGCGGCGTCATCCAGGAAATCGACTTATACCAACCGGATTTGGGATGACTTAAATAGCCTCTTCCTTCTCCATCTTTCCCTCCCCGCTTCAACTTGAGGCCGTTGTGACTAGCATCACCTAACCTCGTGTGTCAAGTCACTGCAACACTTCTTAACATTGCGTTACATTTATTTACATAAGACACCGAGGAAAAACGAAATGTACACCAGCACTGACGAAAACGGAATCCTGAACAACTTTGCCACCGAACCCAAGATGTACCGCGCTGAGTATCCCTCCCCTGAGCAACAAAAGCGCTACATTGCTTACGGTGCGGCATCAGCATTACTGGTGGCCCTGACGATTTTTACCGCAGTCGCCATCAGCTAATTTAAACCGGCTGACTTGGGCCAGATGTGATGATCATCACGGCCTCTTTTGCGTCAAGTCACTGCAATATTTCTTAACATTGCGTTACATTTATTTACATAAGACACCGAGGAAAAACGAAATGTACACCAGCACTGACGAAAACGGAATCCTGAACAACTTTGCCACCGAACCCAAGATGTACCGCGCTGAGTATCCCTCCCCTGAGCAACAAAAGCGCTACATTGCTTACGGTGCGGCATCAGCATTACTGGTGGCCCTGACGATTTTTACCGCAGTTGCCATCAGCTAAACCTGAAGTTTTGATTCAACTCTCCTCTATTAAGCGCCCCTACTGGTTAGGGGCCATTTTTTTGTGCCGGTGGAAATTGTCAGCGATCGCCTGTTCCCGTAAGATCACAACTAGCGGCACTAACAACAAACCCCCCTTTATGACCGAGACAATTTTTAGTAAAATCATCCGTCGGGAAATCCCGGCTGATATCGTTTATGAGGATAACTTGTGCCTCGCCTTCCGAGATGTCAATCCTCAAGCGCCGGTTCATGTCTTGGTGATTCCCAAGGAACCGATCGCCAAATTATCCGATGCCGAATCAACCCATCATGCCTTGATGGGTCATTTGCTCTTAACCGTGAAGCGCGTCGCCGAACAACTGGAACTC
Organism: uncultured Laspinema sp.; assembly: GCA_964442465.1. GTDB lineage: Bacteria > Cyanobacteriota > Cyanobacteriia > Cyanobacteriales > Laspinemataceae > Laspinema. Next base: position 16,375 of record CAYUEH010000022.1, read on the forward strand.
AAAAATGGCTATCGCCTGGTGATTAATTGTGGTGAGGATGGGGGTCAGACGGTGAATCATTTACACCTGCATATTCTCGGAGGACGGTCCCTCGGTTGGCCTCCCGGATGAGACGACTCTAGATCTCGCTTAATATGTACTTGAAAAAGCCCCTCTCCCGTTCTGGGAGAGGGGTTTGCGGTGAGGGCGTATTCCTTATGGACATGAGAAATGCTATAGCAGTCCTAAATGATTTATAACATCTTCTTCTCCCCTCTCCATCCCCTTTCAAAGGGGGGTAGGGGGGATGGAGAGGGGTTGGGGGCCGCCATCGCTGTACCATACACAGATGAGAAACGCTATATAAATCATTTAGGATTGCTATATAGCGACCCTAAATGAATTTGACATAAAGTCCGGCTCCCCTCTCCCCCCCCCTTTCAAAGGGGGGTAGGGGGGATGGAGAGGGGTTGGGGGTGAGGGTCCTCTGTCAAACTGATTTAGACTCGCTATATATCCCGAAAGGAAAGAAGAAAAACCATAAATTCAACCCAATAGATGTACAACTGATTTAGGGATAAAGTATTTTGAATGCAGGCAGTCTTTCTCTTAAAAAATGACCGGATTTCCCTGAAAAAAAGCATGAAATTCATCCCAAATATTATTTAGACCAAGGCATTCAAATTTTGGGCAGTTTCATTTAATTTATGAATGCCGATTTTGGTTTGGTTAATGCCGTTGACGGTTTCTGTGGCCCCCTGGTTGAGGTCGTTCATAGCGGTGACCACCTGGTTAATGGCGACCGCTTGCTGTTTGGTGGTCAGGGAAATTTGCTGGGAGTTGAGGACCACCTCATTAATGGCATTGAGCGACGCTTCTTGATTGGTCAAAATCACGTCATTAATCGCTTCGGTGACCTTGGAGAAGGCTTCGGCGGTTTCCCGAGAGAGGGTGATACTTTCCTCGGCTTTTCTTTTGCCATCTTCGGTGACAATGACTGTTGAATTAATGGCGGATTCTATATTACTGACGAGGGTACTAATTTTTTGGGCTGAGGTTTTACTTTGGTCGGCCAGTTTGCGAATTTCTGTGGCAATGACGCTAAATCCCTTGCCATTTTCTCCGGCACGAACGGCTTCTACTGCGGCATTGAGAGCCAACATATTGGTTTGTCCTGCGAGGTCACTAACGAGGCTGGTAATGTTACTAATTTGGTTGGTTTGTTCACTCAATCGGAGAATTTGGAGGGCAATGGCTTCTACTTTGTCGGTTAAGACTAACATTCCTTCTTGCGTGCGTTCCACGGCTTGGATGCCGCGATCGGCGAGGGTTAAAACGTCTTGAGCCCCTTGCACTGAAGATTCTGCAAGCTGCAAGACTTGATTGGCGTTGTTTTCGGAGAATTGGGCTTGTTCGGCGGTGAGGGTCGAGGAAGAGCCTAATTCGGTCATTGTGGCACTGGTTTCGTTGACTGAGGTGGCTTGTTGAGAGAGGGTGCGTTCATGTTGCTCAACCGTGGAAGCAATTTGGCTAGATGCAGAGGCGATCGCATAGGTTTCTTGGCGGATGATTCGGGCAATGCTGGAGGAAATAACCAGGGCCACAATGATGGCAATTCCTAATAATAATAAACAACCCAGGGTCATCCACATCACTAGGGATTGTAAGGTCCGGTTGGCCTCGTCATTTTCTGATAACAGTAAAGTTTTTTGCTTGGCTTCAAACTCATCGGTGAGTTCTTTAAATCGAGTGACTAATTCTAGGCCATTTTGCTCTGTCCATAGAGTAAGCGCCTCCTCCCTTTTCCCGGCATCGTAAACGGTTCTGACCTCGGTGAAGAACGTGATGTAGTTTCTCGTTAGATCAATCATCTCCTGAACCACTTCTCGATCTTCGGGAATCACATAGAGTTCCTGGGCTTCATCCATGAGGTTTTCAAAGTCGCTGACGGCGCTATAATATCGGTTGAGATATTCTGGATTCCCATTCACGAGATACCCCCGGGCCTCTCTGACTAGCCCTAAGGCGCTATTGGTGATATCATTTAAGGTCATGAGTCGAGTTTGAATCAATTCGACGGTTTCAAAAGACTCACTGACTTTTTGGGAGGATTCATAAGTAATGACCATAAATCCAGCAATGGCAATGGCGATCGGCAGGCCATATCCCAATACCATCTGATGTCGGAGCTTTAAATTAGCGAACATAGTCTTTTATTTCCCTTTTTTAATACAACAAATAATGACTTAATGTCCCCAAATTAGTGATTTCTGGGGTTAAATAAAAAGTGAAAATGCAGTAATCAAATCCATTTAGATCAAGGCTAAATCGAGAGGATTTCAGCTACATCCCTGACTTTCAGTCATTTCAGACTTAAAATCATTCCCTCATGAAGTGTGAATCCTGACAGTCAGCACTCCCGATCAAGGTTTCACGATTTTACGGACGATCATGACTCGATTTCAGGCTCCTCATTTTCCATCGGTCAGCCGACTATCAAACCCCTGTTCCATTAGGGATGGAATGTCAACTCAATCCGTCCTTAATTTTCTATTTAACCCGCATTTACACTCCCTATTATTATTACCCAAAATGGGCAAAGATATCATCAGCATTCAGGATAGTTTACAATTCGCATTATCTTTTAACAATTGTTGAGAGAGTTGTTGGTTTCTATCGACTAAAACCTCGTGACAGTCAGTGTTCCCCATGAAATCCTGGGTGGGATGTCCCTGATTGTGGGCCGCCTGAATCATGGGATGAAGAACGGGTTCATATCATTGAGCGATCATGAGGGATAAATGATTAAGAATTGTTGAGACTCCATTTCTGAGTCTGACTCCCGACGGAATCCACCCCATTTCAACTCTCTGAGAGAATCACCTTCTCCTGTGGTTCGATAGGATATTAGCTAAAACATTCCTAACTGTCTCTGAACCCTATAGCCCAATGGCGATCGCAATTGATTTTGGAACAAGCAACACCGTTATCTCGCGCTGGAATAGTGCCACCCAGCAACCGGAAACCCTGAAACTGCCCGGATTATCCTGGCAGTTGGGTCAAAATCCACCCTTAATTCCCAGCTTACTCTATGTCGAGAACGCCACAAAACCCCAAGTGGCGATCGCCCAACAAGTCCGGGATAAGGGCCTGGACCTCAAAACCGACCCCCGGTTCTTCCGCAGCTTTAAACGCGGCATCGGCACCGACATCCAGGGATTCCTCCCGGAACTCGATGGCGAAATCGTCACCTTTGAAAAAGTCGGGGAATGGTTCCTCACCGGACTCGTGGACTCCCTGCGCCAAATTCCGCTTCCTGTAGACTCCTTAATCTTAACCGTTCCCGTGGATAGCTTTGAAGCCTATCGCCACTGGTTGGGACAAGTCTGCCAATCCCTGCAAGTTGAACAAGTCCGGATCATCGATGAACCCACCGCTGCTGCCTTGGGATATGGACTCACCGATGGCGAAAACTTGCTCGTTGTAGACTTTGGGGGGGGAACCCTGGATTTATCCTTAGTCCAACTCGATAAAACTGCCGGGAAACAACCCCTAGGATTTCTCCTCAAATGGGGGGATAAACTATTTGCAGAAAGTTCCGGACAAAAAGTCAAAACCGCTCGGGTTTTAGCCAAAGCAGGCAAAAACTTAGGCGGCACGGATTTGGATAATTGGTTGGTCGATTATTTTGCCGAAACTCAAAACATTGCCAAAACGCCCCTAACCACGCGCTTGGCGGAACGCTTGAAAATTCAACTCTCTTTACAAAAACAAGGGAAAGAGGTGTATTTTAATGATGAAATTTTGGAGACCTATTCCTTAGAATTAGACCGGAATGGTTTTGAGGAAATTCTGGCAAATCATCAGTTTTTTGAGTCTTTGGATGATGCCATGAATCAGGTGAGTCAACAAGCGCGACGGCAGGGATTGGATTTTGCTGATATTGATGCGGTGTTGTTGGTAGGAGGAACGGCACTGATTCCAGCGGTTCAGGATTGGGTCAAGCAATATTTTGATGAGAGCAAAATTCGGTGCGATCGCCCGTTTGAAGCGGTTGCTCAAGGTGCCCTGCAACTGAGTCAAGGCATAGAAATCAAAGATTTCCTCTACCACAGTTACGGCATTCGCTACTGGGACCGACGCAATCAATGCCACAATTGGCATCCCTTAGTCCGAGAAGGACAACCCTATCCCATGAGTGAACCTGTGGAATTAATGCTCGGTGCCTCCTTGGATAATCAGCCGAGTATTGAGTTAATTATTGGGGAATTAGGAGCAGATACGGGAGGGACGGAGGTGTATTTTGATGGCGATCGGCTGGTAACCAAGCGATTGGAAACCGGCAAAATAGCGGTGCAACCTTTAAATGATAAAGAGGGGGCTCGAAGTATTGCCAAGCTCAATCCTCCGGGACATCCAGGGAGCGATCGGGTGAAGGTACTCTTTCAAGTCGATGAACAGCGCTTTTTGCGAATTAC
>CAYUEH010000023.1:0-20792 GCA_964442465.1 uncultured Laspinema sp.
AGTTTCTTGACAAAATTACGCAGATTAGTTACAGCTTGAACGATAACAAGGCGGAATATTTCTCTTTAAGCCCAGCTTGACCCGCCCAGGGCAGTATAGTCACCTCTTGAAGACTCCCATTCCCTGTCCCATTCCCTCTAACTGACTGCACTTATGAAGAAACGCTGGATTTCACTGATCATCCTATTTCTACTGGCCCTGCCGATCGCCGCAGTCGCCCAAGAAGCTGAAGAGGCTGCACCCACTGGCTTCCTCCCCACCCTCAATGCCGTCTTCACCCAAGTGGTGGCTTGGATGGATGCCGTCCTGTTTTTCGATTTTGGCCTAGGCATCCCCCTCATTGTCGTCTGGTTGATTAGCGGTGCGGTTTTTTTCACCCTTCGCATGGGTTTTATCAACTTCCGCGCCTTGAAACACGCCTTTTTCGTCATCCAAGGTCACTATGACGACCCAGCCGAAGCTGGAGAAGTCAGCCATTTCCAAGCCCTCGCTGCGGCCCTATCCGCCACGGTGGGACTCGGGAATATTGCTGGAGTGGCGATCGCCATTTCCATTGGGGGACCCGGGGCCATGTTCTGGATGACCGTTGCCGCCTTATTCGGCATGACGAGCAAGTTTGTCGAATGCACCCTCGCCCAAAAATACCGCGTTGTCCTGCCCGATGGTCGGATTGCCGGTGGCCCCATGTACTATCTCTCTCGGGGTTTAGCGGAAAAAGGCATGGGTCAATTGGGCAATATCATGGCAAGTTTGTTTGCCATCCTCTGTATTGGGGCCGCCTTCGGTGGGGGCAATATGTTCCAAGCAAACCAATCCTTTGTCGCCGTTTCCGGTTTATTCCCCGCCCTACCCAACTGGGTGTACGGAATCGTTCTAGCCTTCCTGGTTTCCCTCGTTATTATTGGGGGGATTCGCCGGATTGGGAACGTTGCCGGTGCCCTCGTCCCCGCCATGTGTACCATTTACGTTGCCGCCTCTTTGTGGATTATTCTGATGAATCTGCCTCAGATTCCCGGTGCTTTTGCCCAAATTTTTACCGAAGCGTTTGTCCCCCAAGCAGCTTATGGGGGATTTATTGGGGTAATTGTCCAAGGATTTCGGCGATCGGCATTTTCTAATGAAGCGGGGGTCGGTTCAGCGGCGATCGCCCATGCTGCCGCCCGAACCGAAGAACCCGTCCGCGAAGGCATTGTCGCCCTCCTCGAACCCTTTATCGATACGGTCATTATCTGTAACATGACCGCCTTAGTCGTGATTATCACCGGAGAATATGCCAACCCCAACACCTCTCCTGGAGTAGAAACCACCTCTGCCGCCTTTGCTTCAGTGATTAGTTGGTTCCCCATCGTCCTTGCCTTAGCCGTTTTCCTCTTTGCCTTCTCCACCATGATTTCCTGGAGTTACTACGGCGAACGGTCCTGGACCTACTTATTTGGCGAAAGCAGTATGATGATCTACCGAGTGATTTACGTCTTTTGCGTCTTCCTCGGAACCGTCCTCAACCTCGGTGCCATTCTCGACTTCTCCGATATGATGTTCTTTGCAATGGCCTTTCCCAATATGTTGGGCGGGTTCCTCCTGGCGGACAAAGTTCGGGCGGATCTCGACAATTATATGCTCCGTCTCAACAGTGGCGAAATGCCAGTTTACAAGTAGTAAACTCTGTGACTAACTGATGGGGCTGGGATGAGATTTACCCCGGATGTATTGACTCATCCTTTCCCCAACCCCACCCCAGACCCTAAATCGCAACGGTTACTTCTGTTTGAGAACAATTAAAGTCAGGTCGTCATAAATCTTCTGCCCGCCAATATGTCGCCGGACATCCTCAATCACAGCTTGACAAATTTCCTGCGCATTGCCCTGTAAATGATGGCGAATTGATGCAATCATCGGCTCAAGACCATACTGTACCCAATGGCTATCCACCGCCTCCGTAATGCCATCGGTGTACAACACCACCACATCCCCGGAATTTAACTCAATCTCCGTGGTGCTCACAAAATCCGAAATCTCATCGATTAGGCCAATTGGAAATCCTAAATCAACCGTATCAATGCACTCGACCGTCCCATCGGCACGCATGACGATCGCCTCTTCATGCTGCCCACTTAAGGTTAATTTGCCTTGATGATAATCCAGCAGCGCCAGGGTCATATTTTTCTCAGAATTCATGCGCTGGACGTTTTTATAAATCGTCCGGTTGATGACCTCTAAAAATTGCACCGGGTCCGTAAAATCTCCTTCCAGTAACGTCCGGACCGCCGTTTGAGCCATCATCATCACCACCCCACTTTGCAACCCATGTCCCGTCACATCCCCGATCGCGATTTTGATGCGTGAAGCGGAGCTATCGCCCTCAGGCGAATCGCCACTTTTAAGCACATCATAGTAATCCCCCCCCACTTCATCTGCCGGTTCCATAAATCCAGCAATATCTAACCCCTCAACTGCATCCAGTTCCGATTGTTTTGGCAACAGCATTTTTTGCAATTGCCGCGTCACATCTAACTCCGCCCCCATCCGAATATTTTCCGCTTTTAACCGCTCATTCAACATCGTAATTTCTGCATTAGCGTTGGCTAATTGGGCGGTCCGTTCTTTGACTTTATCTTCCAAGGTTTGATACAAGCGGGCATTTTCAATAGAAATTACTACCTGGCCCGATAACAACTGTAACACTTCCACTCGTTCCGGGGTAAAGGCTCCCGTGGTGCTATTGTTTTCTAAATAAACAATGCTGACGAGCTTACCTCTATCAATCAGGGGTACACAGAGAATTGACTGGGGTTGAGCCTCTTGGATATAAGAATCACTGGTGAAATTGCCTTGAACTGTGGCATCATTTAACACCACAGTTTCTTGAGTTCGGGCTACATAATTGACAATCGCTTCGGAAAGGGTTTGACCGTTGGCCACCGGAATCGATTGCAAAACGGTAATGCGCTCATTCTCGATTTCTCCGGCGGCTTCTATCAGCAATTTCCCCTGACGTGCTAAAATTAAATAGCCCCGTTGCGCTCCAGCATTTTCCATGAGAATTTTCATCAAGCTAGAGAGTAATTTTTCCGGCAGAACTTCTCCAGAAATCGCCTGAGACGCTTTCATCACCGTCGCAATATCGAGGTTATGACTAGAACCTGTGTTCGTGATGGCTGAGTTCAGTTTACTGCTTGTGTTCACCCGTTTCCAGGCGGTGAAAAACTGGCCATATCGCGTCTCTAAATCTTTAACTTTTGCCGTAGCACCCCAGATTTGATAAGCATAGCGAGCTTCCTGGATGTAGCCTCTAGCGGTCAATTCTTTCCCTTTGGAGAGATAGAATTTGCCCGCGAGTTCATAGGCGATCGCCACTTCGTGGAGATATTCATTTTCTTGAGCCAGGTGAATGGCTCGATCGTAATACTCTATTGCCTTGGCATCTTGGCCTTGTAACCGACAGCGTTCTGCTTCCACCAGCCAATATTTATGGGCATTATTCTGGGGAGCATACTGCATCCATTTTTTGATTTTTTTCTGGTTGCGGAACACCTTTTGAAGCCAGGCTTTTTTCTGAGTTGGGGAAGCCTCCGTTGCCCCCAATAAACAGGCGAGGGAATCATAGAAATAAAAATGAGCCACCAAAAGAATGGCGGTCATGCCGTCCAGGTATTGCTCGGCTAATTCAGCGTAAGCTACCGCAGCCTCTCCTTCACTAAATAAATAAGCCAGGAACAACTTAAGGACGTATAAGGAACAAATAGTAGCCCGGTCATTTCCGCTTTTAATCACCGAAAGCATCACCTGTTCATCGAAAGCTCGACCCCTCAAAATAACAGGATTTTCTCCCTCATCGAGTAAGTTGAGAACAGTTTGATGGTATAACGATAGCAAACCCTGGTTTCTTTCTTGCCCCATTTGCTCCATGATCTGGGCAGAGGTGGCGATTTCTGATTCTAGTTGTACCAATTCAGACCCACTCAACAAAGCATAGGCGCAGTATTCGAGCGCTGAATAGGTCGCAAATTCCAAATCTCCCGTTTCTAGGCCCACTGCGTAAGCTTGCCGCAGGGGGTTTAATACTTCTTTTACTGGCTTGATCCAGTGCTGAATAAAGGTATAAACGACGAACTGAGTCCGGCATTCAACTTCACGGGCATTCAGTTTGTCCAGTAATTGAAGGGCGAGTTGGCCGAATTGAGAACCCCCCTGAAAATCCTCAGAAACGCGACAGAGAAGGAACCCATAAACACTATAGGCATAAGCCGATTCTGACGCATTGCCCCATTTCAGGGATAAGCTGACCTGTTGAAACACAATCAGGGGCAGCAGCAAAGGCGCAGCCATGTAGGCGGTAGATAAAATTTTAGATAGGATCCGCATGGCGGCTAGAGAAGAAGGGTCCGTCATGGGTGGCAGGTCAATAAAGCTGGCGATCGCTCGGCGTCCGATGGTCAATTTGGTGGCCAGTAGTCCTCGGAAAACATCGATTTGACTCGCGTGGTTAGGCAACTTGATTCCCAGCAAATTCAACACTTCTAAGCCAATGGCGAGGGCATCTTCCAAGAGGCTTTGAGCGTTATAGGTCTGAATTTTGACTTCATAAACTTTTACTTTGTCAAGCACGGTTTTAGCTTGGGCTAATACCCTAGCCACAAATTGCTCCATCAGCCCAAAGTCCGCATTCAGATAAGCGACTTCGGCAGCTTCTTCATATAAAGAAAGGGTGAGAGGGTAATGCTCCTGCCAGCTATGGGGGGGTAACTGTTCTATTCCAATATGCAAATAATTCAAAGCAGGCTGATAGGCAGTGGATAGCTTGGCTTTTTTTCCGGCAATCAGGTTTAATTGGGCCAGTTCCAGTTGGGCGGAATGCTCCGCAATTAACGAGCGGCCCAAATTAAGCTGATTGACAATATCAAAGATTTTCTCTTCTCTCTTATCCTCCGGAGTATGTTCCAGCAATATTTGGCCAATTTTCTGATGAAATCCTGCTCTTTGTGACTCCTTAATCAACAAATAGGCCGCTTGTTGAATTCGGTCATGAACAAATTTGCAGGGTAAATATTTAACCGACTTTCCCGATAAGCCCCCGGATAAAAATTCTGCCTCAGCTACTCCTAATGCAACCTCTCCCATATTGACTAAATAATTTAATAAATTTTCAGCAACTGCTGGATAGAGATTATTGACAATTTCAGCAAAATTTTTATGAATAATTAACCCCAGATTTACCAAATCAAACTCATTCCCAATACAAGCGGCGATTTTTAACAGTTCTTGAGTCTCTTTTGGCAGTTTTTGGATTTTACCGACCATCAGATCCACCACATTATCGGTGAAATTCTGGCATTGCATTTCCTCTAAATCCCACTGCCAACTGAGAGTCTTCACGTCAAACCCTAACAATCCTTCGGTATAAAGGGATTTGAGAAATTCATTCATAAAAAAGGGATTACCGCCGGTTTTGCCTTGGACTAACTCCGCGAGGGGTTGGACGGTTTCAACGTCACTGTTGAGGGTATCCCCAATCAATTGAGTGATGGTTGCTAAGTCCAAGGGGGTCAGAGTAATCCGCTCTATAATCGCCCCAGTTTTGGCAATTTCATCTAAGGTTAACATCAGGGGATGGGCGGCAGAAACTTCGTTATCTCGATAAGCCCCGATTAAAAACAATCCCGGCGATCGAGAACCCATCAACAATTGCATCAGCTTCAAAGATGCTCCATCTGCCCATTGCAAATCATCAATAAATAAGCCTAAAGGATGCTCCGGTTGGGTAAATACTTTAATGAAATTCTGAAACACTAAATTAAAGCGATTTTGGGACTCATTTGGACCCAGTTTCGGAACCGGCGGTTGTTGTCCAATAATTAATTCAATTTCCGGAATCACCTCCACAATTACTTGTCCATTCACTCCCACTGCGCCTAACAGGTTTTCCCGCCACTGCTTGAGTTGGGCTTCACTTTCGGTTAGTAGTTGTTTCACCAACCCTTGAAAGGCATTCACAATCGCACTATAGGGGATATTTCTCTGATATTGGTCAAATTTACCCGAAATAAAATAACCCCGGTTTTCCGTAATTGGTTTATAGAGTTCTTGGACTAAAGCCGATTTGCCAATGCCGGAATATCCCCCAATCAGCATCAGTTTACTTTCGATGCTACTTTGCGCAAAAGCTAATAATAAGCTCTGGATTTCTGACTCGCGTCCATAGAGCTTTTGGGGGAGTTTAAATTTATCCGAAACATCGGAACGGCCTAGGGGAAAGTTAAAGACCCTGTTCGCCTTGTGTTGACGCAGACATTCCTCTAAATCTGCTTTTAATCCATAAGCATTCTGATAGCGGTCTTCCGCCGTTTTCGCCATCAGTTTGAGGATGATGTCCGAAAGCACTGGGGGAATATTGGCCTCAATATCAGTAGGGGGAAGTGGCTGTTTAGCAATGTGACAGTGGACTAATTCTAGGGGGTCAGTCGTTTCAAAAGGCAGTCGGTGAGTGAGCAGTTCATAGAAGGTCACCCCTAGGGAATAAAAATCACTGCGGTAGTCAATGCAGCGGTTCATGCGCCCGGTTTGTTCCGGAGATAAATAGTCGAGAGTGCCTTCTAGGATGTTGGGATTTTTCAGGGTGGGATTTTCTCGGTTCAGTTGCGTGGAGATGCCAAAGTCAATGATTTTTACCTGTCCGGTGTTCGGATTAAAAACAATATTGCTCGGGTTAATATCTTTGTGGATAATATTGGCCGCGTGAACTTGTCCTAATCCTTCGGTTATCGCGATCGCCAGATGCAGAAACTCTTCTAAGTTAAAGCGGCGTTCACTCAGCCAATGTTTTAGGGATTCGCCTCCAAAGTCCTCCACAAACATCACGAGGGTATTTTGATATTTCTGCAAGTCATAAACCTTCACTACCCCGGGCGCATTCAGGGATTGGGTAATCTGATATTCCGTGCGGTAGCGGGCTAGTTCTTGGGGGGTGGGATAATTTTCTTTAAGGACTTTTAGGATAATCGGTTGAGAATTTGCATCCCGGATGCTACGATAGACAATGGAGTTGGGACTTTCATAAATTTGAGTTTTAACGGTAACGCCAGCAAGAGTCAGCATAGTTAGAATAGGGTTTAGTAAACTATCAAGTTTTGTGGGATTGAGGCGATGCTTCGCCGGACCTCACTGATATCACCATATCCCCGGGGTCTAAACTCAGCCAACGTCATGTTTTTACCCCACTCTCCAGATATTCACCGGAGAGGTCCTAACGACAAAATGGACTACAAATCAGCCAAAATTGATGTAGATCGGGGCAATGGGCCCGACTCCATCGGTGACTGAAATCAGTCCAAGGGGTTAGGTTCACTTTTCGTGATGTGGGGGTCAATCCGTAAATTGGATTGGCACTAAAGTACCAGCCTCGAAGGAATGGATAGTTTAAGTTTAACTTAATCGGCAGACTGCAAGAAGACCAGTTTTTTCTTGAGTCTCCGGTGAGTTCCGGGTGAGAAACCGGATTGTTTACCAAGATTCCACCAATTAGCAGCCCATGAGGGGCAAACGCCTCGGTGCGATTGAACTGATAGGATACCGATGCCCTAGGACAGGAGGGTTTTGTGAGGAATTCTGGTGCGATCGCCGGATCAAAACCCACGAGGGAGAGTCGGAGAAACCCCAGAGTTTAGCGTAATCCAGTAAAGCGTCTTTGACAGTGTTCAAAATAGATATGTGCCACTCGATCGCCGGGATTTTGATTAAGACAATAGGCAAAGAGTCGGGCTGAACCCAGAAAGTCTTCGTCATCAAATAGAGATAAGGCTTCAGTAAATCGCTCTAAGGTGGCTAACTTTCCGGCTTTGATTTCTGGGGAGTCCGCATCAAACACTTCATACACGGTCACCTCTTGCGATTTTCCTTTGACTTGGACGCGATCGATCCGGCGAATGGCATAGCGATCGCGATGGATTAACCGCCCATAAGTTTGTTCCGTAATTAACAGCGAAACCCCATAATTTTTCGTCAACCCTTCTACTCGCGAGGCTAAATTCACCGCATCGCTAATCACGGTTCCATCCATACGATTTTGTCCCCCTACGGTTCCTAGCATTAATGAACCCGTATTAATCCCAATCCCATTTCTAATGGGTGAAAAGCCACAATTAGCCCGATGATGATTGTAATCAACCAGGCGATGCAGCATAGAAATTCCGGCTTTCACTGCATTATCCGCTTCCCCACTAAAGAGGGCCATAATAGAATCCCCAATATATTTATCAATAAAACCAGAATGTTCCGCAATGGCAGGTTCCATTCGAGATAAATAGGAGTTAATAAATTTAAAGTTTTCGTCCGGAGTCATACTTTCACTCAGGGTGGTAAAGTCTCGAATATCGGAAAACAGCACTGACATTTCTACCTGAACTTGGTCTCCCAATTCCACATCGACAATGCTCGCTTTATCTAAAACCTGGAGAAACTGCCGGGGGACAAATCGTTCATAAGCTTGATTTAATTGGGCTAAATGCTTTTCATTATCTCTAACCTCAGAATAGAGTTTGGCATTTTGAATGGAAATCGCCGCTTGTCCCGAGAGGAGTTTTAAAATTTCCACCCGTTCCGGGATAAATGCTCCCGTAGTGCGATTATTTTCCAAATAAATAATACTAACCAGCTTGCCGCCATCAATCAGGGGAACACAGAGGATAGATTGGGTCTGATTGTTTTGAATATAGGAATCATTGGTAAAATCACCATCTTGGGTGGCATTATTTAAGACAATGGCTTCTTGAGTTCTCGCCACATAATTGACAATTGCCACCGCAACCCGGTCCGATTCAGACATCGGGAGTGATTGCAACACGGTGATGCGATCGCCATCAATGGTTCCCTCCGCTTCTATCCTCAATTGTCCCTGATGGGATAAAATCAAACAACCCCGTTGTGCTCCCGCATTCTCAATGGCAATCTTCATTAAACTAGACAGTAATTTCTCTAAAACAATTTCCCCATAAATCGCCTGGGATGCTTTCATCATCGTTGATACATCCAGATGAGCCAGTAAGTCCGCTGCACTAGCCGATATCGTTGTTTTTGTGTCGGAAACTTTTCGATTGTCTGACGTGAGTAAGTTGTCATACAATTTTTCTAATTGCTTCACCTTAGCAACCGCCCCCCAAAGTTGATAAAAATAGTAAGATTCCTGAAAATAGGCTTTGGCAATTAATACTTTTCGTTGCGCTAAATAAAATTTAGCCGCCCGTTCATAAATCAGAGCAGTTTCCGGGAGGCAATCCCGCTTTTGAGCCAAATCAAGGGCGGAGTCGTAGCAGGCGGCAGCCCGGTGATTTTTACCCAAAACTCGATACCGTTCTGCCTCAACTAACTCAAATTTATGAGCATTATTCATCCCAGCAATCCGCGCCCATTTTTTAAGGTTTTTTTGGTTTTTTCTCACTTTTTTGAGCAGCAATTTTACAGACAAAGGGTCTGATTTAGCCGCTAGATCCAACCGAATCAGAGAATCATAAAAATAAAAATAAATGACCACGGGAGATGCGGTCACCCCATCCAGATAAAGTTCACACAGATTAGCAGAGGTGAGCGATTCTTCTAAATTTCCAAACAGATAATTGAGGATTAATTTATTAAAATAAACATAACAAATCGCCGTCCGGTCATTCCGGTTTTCCAGTTCCGGTAGCATGATGGCTTCATCAAAAGCACTCCCTTGTAAAGCACAAGGATTCGCAGATTTCCCCAGTAAATTCAGCACTCCCTGATGAAAGACTTCTTGTAAATTTAAAACCCGCACCTGTCCCATTTCTTGAATTCGCGTGGCATAGGTTGCCATTTGTGATTCTAATTGGACTAATTCTTGACCGCTCAAAAAGGCATTATAACAATAGTGACAAGCTGAATAAGCGGCATATTCCAAGTCTCCGTTTTCCAGACCCATTTGGTAGGCATTGAGGAGGGGTTTTAAGACCGAATTGATGGGGTCAATCCAATGTTGAATTAAAGCCCCTACCACAAATTCAGTTCTGGCTTTCACATCTCGGGCATTTAGTCGAGAAAGAACCTGGAGACAGAGTTGACCAAATTGATATCCTGTCTGCAATTGTCCCACCACGCCACAGAGAATGACCCCATAACTACTATAGGCATAAGCGGATTCTGAACTGTTGCCCCATTTAATGGATAACGTGACATTTTTAAAGACAATTAGGGGAAACATTAAAGGGGCGGCAAAATAGGCAGAGGAGGTGATTTTTCCCAGGATACTCATGGCAGCCTTGGGATAGGCAGCACTCATCAAAGGGAGATCGACTAAGCTGGGGATGGGTTTAAATCCGATGGCTAATTTGGTCTGCAACAAACCCCATAAAACATGGCCGGTGTGGGGATGACTGGGGAGGTTAATGCCTAGGAGTTTCAAGACTTTTAATCCAATGGCGATCGCCTCATTAAATTGACTCTGGGCATTATAAGCCAAAATTTTCACCTCATACACTGCCACTGTATCTAAAACCGTTTTACCCTGACTCAAAACGGCTTCAATCATTTGGTCCATTAACTCAAAATCTGTGTTCAAATAAGCCACTTCTGCCGCTTTTGCATACAGAGACAAAGTTAAAGTATAATGCTGCTGCCAACTGTCCTGTTCTAATAAATCGATGCCTACTTTTAAATAAGTCAAAGCCGGTTGATAAGCTGCCGAAAGTTTAGCTTTTTCCCCAGCAATCAGATTTAATTCAGCCCATTTGTATTTTTCCTCGGATTCGGTGATTAACTCCAGAGCAAAATTAAATTGATTCACCATGTCAAAGATTTTTTCTTCCCGGCGACTGGGGGGAGTATTCTCCAGGAGAATTTGTCCAATATCTCGATGCACCTTAGTGCGTTCGGCGTCGGGAATCAGAAAATAAGCCGCTTGTTGAATGCGATCGTGAACAAACTGATAAGTCAGGGCCGGAGCGTCTTTCCGAAGCAAATAACAGTAGGAATAATCCTCTTCATTCAGGATTAACTCGATTTCCCCTGGAGTCGTTTGAGTCCTGACTAAATTTTCGGCAACCGCTGCATTTAAATCCTCTACGGTTTTTTTCAAAGATTGCTGACTGACTAATTCTAAGAGATTTAAGTCAAACTCATTGCCAATACAAGCGGCTAATTTCACTAATAATTGAGTCGATTCGGGGAGCTTTTGAATCTTCCCCGTCATCAGTTCCACCACATTATCCGTAAAATCTATGGCCTTAATTTGCCCTAAATCCCAGAACCATCCGACCTTACCCCTACCTAGGGTTTTTGGAGAATTTGGGAGAGCAGAATGGGTGTCATGTCCATTGGAAACTTGAGTTCTAAACTGTAGCAGTCCTTCCGTATAAAGAGATCTTAAGAACTCATTCATGAAAAAGGGGTTGCCCCCAGTTTTAAACTGAACCAACTCCGCCAGTTCCATCACCTGTTCTGGAGTTGATTTCAGGGTATCGGCCATTAATTGGACAATCGTCGGTAACTCTAAGGGACATAAATAAATTCGCTCAATAATGGCTCCATTTTTATTAATTTCATCCACCATTAACTCCAGTGGATGACCCGCAGAAATTTCATTATCTCGATAGGCCCCAATTAAAAATAGTCCCGGGACCGCCCCTGCCATCAGTCGTTGAATTAAGTTCAAGGATGCCCCATCGGCCCACTGTAAATCATCAATAAATAAGGCTAAAGGATGTTCCGGTTGGGTAAAGACTTGAATGAAATTTTGAAAAACTAAATTAAACCGATTTTGAGACTCGTTGGGTCCGAGGTTGGGAACTGCGGGTTGCTTGCCAATGATTAATTCAATTTCGGGGATGACTTCCACAATGACTTGACCATTCACCCCTAAGGCGGTTAAAAGTTTCTCCTGCCATTGCTTGAGTTCAGCTTCGCTTTCGGTTAAGAGGTGTTTGATTAACTGCTGTAGCGATCGCACCAAAGCACTATAAGGAATATTCCGCTGATATTGGTCAAATTTCCCGGAAATAAAATAGCCCCGATGAGCGGTAATCGGTTTATAAAGTTCTTGCACCAAAGCCGATTTACCGATACCGGAATATCCCGCAATCAGCATCAGTTGACTTTGCTTTCTCACCCGTTCAAAAGCCGCAATTAAGGTTTCAATCTCCGCCTCTCGGCCATAGAGTTTTTGAGGCAATTGAAACTTATCAGAGATATCCTGAAGCGCGATCGGGAAGGAAGAAATTTCGCCCTCGTTCTGGAGTTGCTGTAAACACCCTTCTAAATCTGCTTTTAATCCATAAGCACTTTGATAGCGTTCTTCCCCAGTTTTTGCCATCATTTTGAGGATAATTTCTGAGAGAACGGGCGGAATTTTCTCAAGTTCCTGTTCCGAAAAATTCCCTTCTCCATGAAGGGGGTCAACCCGCAGATGGGGGGGGATGGGCTGTTTGGCAATATGACAATGAATTAATTCTAAAGGGTCGGTACTTTCAAAGGGTAAGCGGTGGGTCAGCAGTTCATAAAAAGTAACTCCCAAGGAATAAAAGTCACTGCGATAGTCCACACAGCGATTCATTCTACCCGTTTGTTCCGGAGATAAATAGGCGAGGGTTCCTTCCAAACTATTGGGACTGTTGAGCGTCGTATTTTCCCGGGTTAATTGGGTGGAAATTCCAAAATCAATAATTTTAATCTGTCCCGTAGTGGGGTTAAAAACAAGATTACTGGGGTTAATATCTTTGTGAATAATATTGGCGGCGTGAATCTGGGCCAGGGCCTCGGTGGTTTTAATCGCAATTTGCAGAAATTCGGCTAAGGTAAATTGCCGATGCTGCATCCAATAGCTTAAGGATTCGCCTCCAAAATCCTCGATAAACATGACGAGGCGATTCTGATATTTTTGCAAATCATAGACTTGAACTACTCCGGGGACGTTGAGAGATTTGGTAATTTCATATTCCGTGCGATATCGAATCAGTTCTTGAGGGGTGGGATAATTTTCTTTGAGTAATTTGAGGATAAGGGGTTGATGATCCGACTCCCGCATCCCTCGATATAAGAGGGAGTTAGAACTTTCATAGATTTGCACTTGAACGGCAACACCAGGAAGAGTCAGCATAGTTACAGGGTCGCTAGAACGCTATGAAATTTGAGGGAATGCCGGGAGAGGCTATTCAGGTAAAGACCCCCCTCAAAAGAGGAAGAGCAACCAACGGGAATCCGAACATAATAGACCCTCATCAACCCCCTAGAATGGATGGTTTGAGTGTAATTTTGTCGCCCCCTTGAACGAAGGCAGGTGCTTTCTAGGATAGCTTATTTGTGCAGGGAATTTGGAGGCGATCGCCCCGGGAATCTGGGGTAATCATCCCGATTTCCCCACCACCGATTCTCTAGGGTTTGGACTTCGGGAGTCCCCCGTTTCCCCAGGGGACCCTACTTGACCCCTTTAGGGATGATGCTTCCGTTGAGGGCGATCGCCTGGATTCTGCTTCACACCCTCCCCAAACAACTGCGCCGCCTCTGTAAACTTCCCGGCATCATACAACGATCATGCTTCCATAAATCTCTTAAAAGTTCATAATCTTAGCACTGTTATTTCCGGGGATTCGGCATCAATTCCCTCATCAATTTTCACCGCTTCCGATTTTCCTTGTTTGTTAACAAAAAAGCGCGATCGAGGCTTTGATGTGACTCACATAAGAGGGGAGTTGCGATCATCATTTCACCTTTTTGGTAGAGGAGGATAAAGCACCAACAGGGATGGATTTCTAGGATAACCGATCGCCCAATTTACCCCGCTTCCCCGGCATGATAGGAACTGCGGACCAGGGGACCCGATCGCACATGAGAAAACCCCATCTCCCGGGCGATCGCTCCTAACTGCTCAAACTCCTCCGGCGTCCAATACTTCTGCACCGGCAAATGTTCCAACGAGGGCCGCATATACTGCCCCAAAGTCAGGCGATCGCAATCCACCGCCCTCAACTCCGCCATCGCCTCAATCACCTCATCCTGGGTTTCCCCATGTCCCAACATCAAACCCGACTTCGTAGGAATCGTTGCATCCAGTTCCTTAACTATCCTCAACACCCCCAAAGAGCGATCCAACTTCGCCCCTCGACGCACCCGCCCTTGTAATCGTTGGACTGTCTCAATATTATGGTTATAACAAGCGGGTTTTGCCGCCACGACTGTCGCAATTCTCTCCCGTTGCAACTGTTCCAACTCCGCCCCCTGTCCTCCCCAGAAATCTGCCGTGAGCACTTCTATCTGAGTATCCGGAGTGCGATCGCGAATTTCATTCATCGTAGCCACAAACCATAGAGCACCCCCATCGGCCAAATCATCGCGCGCCACGGAAGTCAGCACCACATACCGCAATCCCAACAACTGCACCGCCTCCGCCACCTTTTGGGGTTCCTGGGGGTCCAACGGCATCGGCGCATGACCCTTATCCACCTGACAGAACCCACAAGCGCGAGTGCAAGTCGGACCCATCAACAAAAACGTCGCCGTCTGATTTCCATAACATTCCCCGCGATTGGGACAGCGGCCCTCTTCACAAATCGTATGGATCTGGCGTTGCTTGATAATCCGTTGCACCTGGGACAACTCACTCGCTTTCCCAATGCCTCGGCGTCGTAACCAGTCCGGCATCGCCTCAAGGTCAGTCCGGAAGGGCGTTGAAGAGTTAGGATTCATAGCGTTTGTTTCAGCAGACATCGCATTAACCGGGGGAACGGGGATAAATACAGAGACATCCCAGACAGGGATTGCAGCCAGCGCCCTTATTCTACTCCAACCCCTCCCCTGATCCGTAACCCGAAACACCTTCCCGGGATGAAATTTAAATCATCATGGGGTTTAACATAGATTCGGTTCATCCAAAAAGAGGCAAGAGATAGATCTACCCTGTCCCAAAGCCCAATACAATCAAGAAAGCTGCCAGTTTGGGGATCGGCTAGGCCCGCCGTTCGCTTTGGGCGAGGGTGCATAGGCATTCCCGGGACAGCGTTAATCCCAAAAAACTCTCTTGTTAGAATTACAGCTTTCACTCACCCCCAGAGGAGTCAGTCGTGGCAAGTCACAAGATCCTAGTTATCGATGATAGTGCAGTGATCCGGCGCATGGTCAGAGATATGCTGCCTGCCGGTAACTTTGAAGTATTAGAAGCAAAAGACGGCGAGCAAGGACTCAAACTGATCCGGGACGAACGCCCGAACCTGATTATGTTGGACTTCCTCCTCCCCAAGGTCAGCGGTTGGGAGGTCTTTCAACAGTTGGAAAAAACCTCTAAAACCGAAGGGAAGATGACTCCCCTGGTCTTGATGTCAGGACGCAAGGAGGAAGTCGCCGAAAAAATTGCTGAACCCTTCGAGTATTTTGAATTTATCGAGAAGCCATTTGAGAAGAAATCCCTGATTGAAGCGATTAAAACCTCGATGGCGAAGGCCAAAAAATGGCCACCGAAGGGTGCTGCACCAACACCGACAGCGGCACCTGAGTCCAATGCCAGTGCCGCAGAAATTAAGGCTCTCAAACAGCAAATGGCTAAAATGCAGGCTGAAATTAATGCCTTAAAGAAACAGATGTCTCAAGTGGTGACCTTAATCAAAACCAAGTTGAAGTAGTTCCTAGGCGCACCGATCGCGTCAACAACTCCCCTCAATCCCACCGTCTGGTGTCTGTCTACCTTGACGGGTAATCGGTGTGGGTTGAATGAGGCGTTGAGTCCCCTAGGGATTCCTCGGGCCAGATTTGCGGTGGCGATCGCTCCGTGAATGACCCTCGCCAGATTGCCGATCTCGTCCCGATGTCCCAGAATTCTGATGTCTGAACGTTTAACAGAGAGTTGACCGAAATGGCTATTGAGTCCCACTTTGCCGATCGCCTCCGGGAAGGAGCACGGCGTTCCCTAGAGTTGATCGACCGCTTTTCAAGCGCGCGAGTCCTGGTGATTGGCGATTTGACCCTGGATGAATTTCTCACGGGTCAGGTGGAGCGGATTTCCCGAGAAGCACCTGTCTTAATTCTGCGCCATGAAAGCACCCGCCAAGTCCCCGGAGGGGGAGCCAATGCGGTTTATAATCTGGCCAAAATGGGAGCGAATGTTAAAGTCGCAGGTTTAGTCGGCAACGATGAACAAGGAAAAGCCCTGTGCGGCATTTTTGAAGCAGCAGGAATTGATACTGGGGGGATTTTCATCGATGGCGATCGGCCCACGGTCACCAAAACCCGGATTTCCGGCCATGCGCGTCAGTCGGTGACTCAGCAAGTGGTTCGGGTCGATCGCAAATCCGATGAGTTACCCCGCTTAGACTTACAGCAACAACTGGCAGACTACATCCGCGCTCAACTCCCCACGGTGGATGCCGTTGTCTGTTCGGACTATGGCGATGGGGTCCTGACTCCCCTGGTGATTGAGGCGGCGTTAGAACATGATCTCACGGTGGTGGATGCTCAAACCGACCTCCATCGCTATGCCGGTGCAACCATCTTTACCCCCAATGTCCCAGAAGCAGAGCAAGCGGTGGGATATTCGATTACCACCCCCCCATCGGTCACCCAAGCGTCACGGGACCTGCTGACCCTCACCCAGGGGCAACAAATGCTGATTACCCGGGGGGATGAAGGCATGACCTTATGCGATCGCGCCGGGACGGAACATCACATCCCCCCGTTCAATCGCACTGATGTGTTTGACGTCACCGGTGCCGGAGATACGGTCGTCTCAGCACTCACCCTCGGACTCTGTGCCGGGGGTTCCTACTGGGAAGCGGCAGTTCTCGGCAATTTGGCCGCCAGTATCGTGGTCCGCCAATTTGGTACCGCCACCACCACTCAAGGGGAAATGAAGGAGGCTTTAGCCTTACTCTTGAGTGAGGAGACGGTTTGACGCACCCTTGGTTTGAGGGAGATGGATTTCATGTTTGTAGTAACGACTTCAGTCGTTTCCCCGTGACTTGGCATCAGCTTTCGTCACGCGCTCAAAGGAGGCGATCGCTCCAGTCCCTAAAAAGGTGCTTAATCCCAGAAGGGTAAGTGTCATGGCATCCGCCATGACACTCTTGGCAACGACTGAAGTCGTTACTACAAACATGAACCCCATCTCCCCCATCTCCCCCATCTCCCCCCCATCTCCCCCATCTCCCCCCCATCTCCCCCATCTCCCCAACATAAGCACAACCAATCAGAAAAGAGGGAAAAGCTCAGAATTCTAGGCCGATCGCCCCGATGCTTGCTTAGAAATGTAAAAATATTATTATTTTATTAGAGCGGACCCTTGACCCGAGACTGCACTGAAGGCTCGCCGGAGCGTCTCCACAAGGGGATCGCTTGGAGTGACTGGGTTTTACCCTATTCGGCCCTTCCCGATTTCCCGGGATTCTGAGGGACGATGGGGGGCGATCGCGCTCTCCTTTAACCGCATCAGGCTAATGGTTGGGAGAGTTTCTATCGGTGAAATAGTAGCTTTTTCAAGGCAATTCGGTACAATAAAAGTGAAAAGCAGTTCGTGATTCAGGTCACAAACATGGTTTTAGCAATATGGAGATTCACAGTCCCCTGACCGGCGCAATCCCTCTGGGAATCGCCCAGGAAACAATCTAGCGGGCTGCTTTGAGCCCAAGAAGTTCCAACCAATTCAAGGTAAAGGGTGCAACCTGACCGTTCAGGTATTCTACAGGGTCTTGCTTAACCAATTGATGTATTTTTTCTAAAGCTGCGGGGTTTTTTCTGTGATTGCTATTTCACCTCGTCCAATAGAGCATAGCTGGAACACTATTAGCTTTGCTTCCACGCTCTATTTGTGTCCAATCCTGGATCTGCTGTTGGTTGAT
This sequence comes from uncultured Laspinema sp., assembly GCA_964442465.1. Taxonomy (GTDB): domain Bacteria; phylum Cyanobacteriota; class Cyanobacteriia; order Cyanobacteriales; family Laspinemataceae; genus Laspinema. The sequence continues at coordinate 17,823 of CAYUEH010000023.1, forward strand.
ATTCCGCGCCAATGGCAGGCTGAAATCCGTCTCGGACTTCAGGAAGCGTTAGTTAATGCTGCCAAGCATGGAAACAATTTAGATCCTCGAAAAACTGTTGTGGTTCGATTTAGTGCGATCGCCGATGAATATTGGTGGGCGATCGCGGATCAAGGAAAAGGCTTTGCCTGTGCTTGTCCTTGTCACGTCGAGCCCGAGGAACATTTGCCTCATGATGAAGGAGAATGCGGCAGAGGGCTGTTTATTTTACACCAAATTTTTGATCAAGTCAATTGGGACGATAACAGCCGAGAACTCAAATTATGTAAACAATTTAATCACTCCTCACGATTACCGAGACTTCGATAAGCGATCGCCCAGGTCACCGGCTCCCGGAATCCAGGGTGGAGCATCCTTGAAACTTGACCCAACCCGGTAAAAAATACTCCCGTGAGGTCCTTGTAGATGGACTATTGACTAGAAGATTTAGAAGAGCGATCGCCGTGAGTTGGACAGGGGGGAGCGCTAATCGAGCGATCGATCCACCCCACCGCTTGCTGTAGTCGTAACAGAGCTTCCTCGGGATTCTCCTTGAGCAAAAACACTAAAGCCGCAGCCGCCTGTTCTTGAGCGCGAACTGAGCGGTTAGACTTCAGGCGGTGCCAATCGGTTTCCGTTAAAGTCAGGCGTCCGGCGAGGGCCTGAGCGAGTTCTAGGGTACTAAATTCTTGTAACTTGTCCGAAAGCGGACTGTGCAAACCCATCGTCCGGTTGCCGTGGGTTGAAGTTGGGTTAGCCATTGTACAAATCATCCCAATTCAATGGGTGCGAATTTCTGGTGCGCGCTCAGGACATGGATGAGCGCATCAATCCACCCCATTTTAGGGGCAGGATGTCTTCAATGGAAAAAGAGTAGAAGTAGCATATCATATTTATGGCATCCTGCACGGTGAGCTTGTAAAATTATCGATTTTTATTTCTAACAGTCGCGAATGACATTACCCTCCGACCCATCCGACCCCTCAGACTCTCAGAGATCGGGCGAATTGCGAAGCGATCGCGGCGTCAATCGTGAGAGTCCCCCCGGACCTGACAGCAACCCTTGGGGAGAAATTGAGCGCCAGGTCCAAGAAACCGAGCGATCGCTCACCCACCTCAAAGAGCGAATCGCGCAAGTCCAGCGCGATCGCCAGCGCCAACGAGAACTCCAAAACCGCCGAGACGACATCCGTCGCGAAGTCCGTCAAGCCCAAACCATCAACCCATCCCCGATCCCGGAACTCAAACAAGAATTAAAACAAATCCAAGCTACTTTAGAGGCGATCGAACTCAACTTAGAAAGCGAACTCTTCAGTTTTAGCGCCCTGAGAGAACCCTTTTGGCAAGCCCTTCGCTTTGGCGGCATTGGCATCATTATCGGCTGGTTATTAAGAGCCTGGGCCAACTAAACTCAAAAGTACAACCCTCACCCCCCCTTCCCTCCGTTAAAATCATTACCATCTCAACCTCAAAAAAAACCCTCAAATGAAACAAAGGATAGTTGAAATTTTGCGAACCGGCGAACCCCAAACCTCCGTAACCATTCAGGGTTGGGTCCGCACCAAACGAGAATTAAAAGAATTTACCTTTGTAGAAGTCAATGATGGTTCCTCCCTAGCGAACCTTCAAATCGTTCTCAACCCCGACTTACCCCAATACACCGAAATTCTCAAACAACTCAACACCGGCGCATCCCTAGAAGTCTCCGGCATTCTCGTCGAGTCTCCCGCCAAAGGACAACGGATCGAACTCAACGCCTCCGAACTCAAACTCTATGGCGAATCCGACCCGGAAACCTACCCCCTCCAGAAAAAGCGCCACTCGTTTGAGTTTTTACGGACCATCGGACATTTACGCGGACGCACCAATACCTTTGGGGCGGTCTTTCGCGTCCGCAACGCTGCCGCGACTGCCATTCACCAATTCTTCCAAGAACGCGGGTTTCTCTGGGTTCATACCCCCATTATGACCGCCAGTGACTGTGAAGGGGCGGGGGAAATGTTAGCCGTCACCAGTTTAAATCTTCAGGACATTCCCCGGTTAGAAAATAGCAATCAAGTGGACTATGGGAAAGACTTTTTCGGCAAACCGGCTTATCTAACGGTCAGCGGTCAATTAGAAGCCGAAGTCATGGCAATGGCTTTGAGTGATGTTTATACCTTCGGTCCCACCTTTCGGGCTGAAAATTCCAACACCTCCCGACACCTCGCTGAGTTTTGGATGGTCGAACCAGAAATGGCCTTTTGTGACCTAACCGGAGATCTGGATTTAGCCGAGGCATTCTTAAAATATATCTTTAAGTTTGTGTTGGAAAAATGCCCGGAAGATATGGAATTCTTCAACCAACGCATCGATAAAACGGTGCTGGAAACGGCCAATAATATCATTGATAATCAGTTTGAGCGGGTGACCTATACCGAAGCGGTTAACCTGTTGAAAAAGGCCGATAAAAAGTTTGATTTTCCGGTAGAGTGGGGACTAGATTTACAGTCGGAACATGAACGCTATCTGGCGGAAGAGTTATTTAAGAAACCGGCGATCGTCACGGATTATCCCGTAGAAATCAAAGCCTTCTACATGAGGCTGAATGATGACAACAAGACAGTCGCCGCGATGGACATTCTCGCCCCCAAAATTGGTGAAATCATCGGCGGTTCCCAACGGGAAGAACGTCTGGATATTCTCCAACGCAGGTTAGAACAACAAGGACTCAGTATTGAGGATTATTGGTGGTATTTAGATTTACGCCGCTATGGGAGCGTTCCTCATGCGGGGTTCGGATTAGGATTCGAGCGTTTAGTCCAATTTATGACTGGGATGAGCAACATCCGGGATGTGATTCCCTTCCCCCGTGCACCCCTGAGCATCGATTTCTAGGCTGAGGACAAGAAACCGGGTTTCTGCTTTAAATTGATTGCCAATTGCCAGATATTTTACTCAGAAACCCGGTTA
>CAYUEH010000024.1:0-17713 GCA_964442465.1 uncultured Laspinema sp.
ACTTAAAAAATAACATGAAGCGACTGTGCAAACAAAAAAGAACAAGAAAAACCACCTTATCCCTGATATAGCGGTTCCCGGACTGATGAGGTACTTTTCAAAGCCCCTCTCCCCCCCCTTTCAAAGGGGGGTAGGGGGGATGGAGAGGGGTTTGGGGTGAGGGTCTGTACCTTATGGAGATGAGAAGCGCTATAGACGAGCATATCCCTTACCTGGATAGTTTCTTCGGAGGCAATATCCCTGAAAACTGTTCAAGTATAAGGACTTCAGCCTTAGCTTGATGCGTATGGGATTGCATACGCCCTCTAGGGCGCAAGCATTGCGCCCCTACGGACCCATTCCACGGCTCCATGACTTGTAGGGGCGGATTGCATACGCCCTCTAGGGCGCAAGCATTGCGCCCCTACAGCACTTTGGGGCTTTTCCAATGGCACTGCGGGACCAACGCACTGAAACCTTAAAAATTTTAGGTCATTGAACTATAGCAGACCCTTTCCAGTTAAAATGACCTACTGCAACAAGTCTGCCCGGTAGACCGACGAGAGCGAGATTGCACTGCGATCGCGAAGCGTCTCTGAACGAGAATCGCCCCCTCCATCGGCCCGAACCCAGACCCCGTTGCCGCCCGAAACTCCCCGGTAAGAGGAGACTGCTGTTGTTTGTTGCCACCTAAAAGCTGACCATGCCCAAGGTTCTTGTCTCCGATCCCATAGACCAAGCTGGACTGGATATCCTCTCCCAAGTTGCCCAAGTTGACGTTAAAACAGGGCTATCCAACGAAGAATTAGTTCAGATTATCCCCGAATATGACGCCCTGATGCTTCGTTCGGGGACCCGCGTCACCCCAGAAATTATCGAAGCCGGTAACCAACTGAAAATTATTGGTCGTGCCGGAGTCGGTGTGGATAACGTCGATGTTCCTACTGCCACCCGTAAAGGGATCGTGGTGGTGAACTCCCCAGAAGGAAACACCATTGCTGCTGCTGAACACGCCCTGGCAATGATCCTCTCCCTTTCTCGCTACATTCCCGATGCCAACCACTCGGTTAAAAATGGCAAATGGGACCGCAAAAGCTATGTCGGTGCAGAGGTCTACAAAAAGACCCTCGGCATTGTCGGATTAGGCAAAATTGGCTCCCATGTTGCGGCAGCGGCGAAAGCAATGGGGATGAAGTTAATTGCTTATGATCCCTTTATTTCCCTCGAACGGGCGGATCATCTCGGATGCCGGTTAGTGGATATGGATTTACTCTTCCGGGAATCCGACTACATCACCCTGCATATTCCCAAAACCCCTGAAACGGCTAATCTGATTAATGCCGAAGCCATTGCCAAGATGAAACCGACGGTGCGGATTATCAACTGCGCTAGAGGGGGCATTATTGATGAAGCGGCTTTAGCTGAGGCGTTGAAAGAGGGCCGAATTGGGGGTGCGGCCCTGGATGTTTATGAAAATGAACCCTTAGAAGCGGATTCTCCCTTGCGGAGTCTGGGGAAACAAGCGATTCTGACGCCGCACTTAGGGGCCTCGACGGCGGAAGCCCAAATCAATGTGGCGATCGATGTTGCCGAACAAATTAGAGATGTCCTGCTAGGGTTACCAGCGCGATCGGCGGTGAATATCCCCGGTTTGTACCCCGATGCCTTGGAAAAACTCCGTCCTTACTTGCAACTGGCTGAAAACCTCGGTAATTTGGTGGGACAGTTGGCTGGGGGTCGAGTCGAGTTGCTAACTGTCCGTCTGCAAGGTGAGTTGGCGGATAATAACAGTCAACCGATTGTGGTGGCGGCCCTGAAAGGGTTACTCTCCCAAGCACTCCGGGAACGGGTGAATTATGTGAATGCCAGCATTGAAGCGAAAGAACGCGGCATTCGGATTATTGAAACTCGGGATGGTTCGATTCGTGACTATACGGGTTCTCTGCACTTAGAGGCTAAGGGTGCGCTTGGGGACCACTCGGTGACGGGTGCGCTGTTAGGGGATGGGGAAATTCGGATTACGGATATTGATGAGTTTCCGATTAATGTCCCCCCGACTCACCATATGCTGTTTACCCGCCACCGGGATATGCCGGGAATTATTGGCAAAATTGGCTCGTTGTTGGGCAGTTTTAATGTCAATATTGCCAGTATGCAGGTGGGTCGCAAAATTGTGCGCGGGGATGCGGTGATGGTGTTGAGTCTGGATGATCCCCTGCCGGAAGGGATTTTAGCAGAAATTATGAAGGTTCCAGGCATTCGGGATGCCTATACGGTAATGTTATAGGAGGAAAAGTTTTCTGAAAGCAGAAGAGGGGTTTTAGGTCCCCGGTGTCAGGGTGGGCTCGATCGCAGACCGGATCAACGATGTGGTTTGAATCCCGATCCGCGAAATTGAAGGGGGATGCGGTGGGGGATAGTACCCGGGAACTGTTGATTTCTGCAAGGGTTTGACCCTGACACTGTGCGATCGCCGGCCAATCCTCTGCTCTGATTAACGTACAAGAAAGCAACCGCAAATCAGGACTCTGAACTCACAGGCTATGGCTAACAACTGGTGGGAAATACAAGTGCTCTGCGATCCGGCGTTAGAAGATTTGGTCTTCTTACGAGTGGAAACTTTTGGCTGTCGCGGTACTGCCAGTGAGATGAAGGGCCATTCCTGTTTGATTTCTGCCTATCTCCCCCAGGAACGAGCCCATTTATTGGATTTGGCGGCCCTGTCTCTGCTCTTTCGTCAAGATGCTCTCTGTGTGAATCTGCCGATTCCCGCAGTCCAGTGGAATCTGATTGAGGAGGAGGATTGGTCGAGTAGTTGGAAGCAACATTGGCATCCGGAAGAAATTGGCGATCGCTTTGTGGTTAACCCCGCATGGCTGCCGGTTCCTGAAACCGATCGCCTGGTGTTACAATTAGACCCCGGTGTTGCTTTCGGGACCGGCGCTCATCCCACCACCCAACTCTGTCTGGAAGCTCTGGAAATGCGTCTCGGATATGAGGAAACTCACGCGACGATCGCAGATATTGGCTGTGGTTCGGGGATTTTATCCATTGGGGCAATTTTACTCGGGGCGAAGCAGGTTTATGCGGTGGATATTGACCCTCTGGCGGTCAAATCCACTCGGCGCAATCGGGAATTAAATAAGATTGATGAGTCGCTTTTACAATCTCAATTAGGCAGTGTTGAAATGATTGCCAAAATGAGTGATGAACCCGTTGATGGGATTGTTTGTAATATCCTCGCTGAAGTGATTATTGATTTAATTCCCCAAATGGATCGGATTTCTAAACCGAGCACTTGGGGGATTATTAGCGGGGTTTTATTAGACCAAGCCAAACCTGTAGCTGATACTCTGGAACAATATGGGTGGGTGGTGGCGACTCTCTGGCGACGCAAAGATTGGTGCTGTTTCACCATTCGCCGCAACTAATCTCTCTGGTAATTCTGGACTAGGGGACGAGCGTAAATATAGAAATAGGCGATCGCAGATAATCCGGCGATCGTCACCATCAATCCTTTCCCCAGGGAAGAAGCAACTCCGGGAAAACTCACTGCCGTTCCCACCCACACTGCCACCACTTCCACCCCGGCGACAATTCTCCCATAATGCTGCGGGTCCCAATAAGAAATCGGACTAATCAACCGATAATCGCTGATCGGAAAAAAGTGCCGATGGGCGTCATCATGATGCACCGGCAAGTCTCCCAATGAATGAATCACCATACTCATAAAGATAAATTTTCCCGTTTCCCAACCGCAATAATCAGCCAAAATTGCTGCAAAAATTGCTACCGGAATCGAATGAAATAACGCGACCCAATTTTGCAACCCAGGTTGCCAATAACTCTCACTCCAAATTTGACGTTCGGGCAGTTTTTGGATGAATTTAGCCCAAAGATAAAACCAAAAGATGGGAAGGTCCGGAAGAATGGCACCCACGGCGATCGCCAGGTTCCCTTGGGGTTGGGAAAACTGACTGAACACAGCGAGATTGACGATCGCGTGACTGGGTGTATTCATCAGCTACGGCTTCTTGGATATCGGTACTCCCAGTTAAGATATCCCATCCCGGCCTCAAGTTGCTACCCCCTGGCTAAATCAGGGTTACAAATCGCCAGTAGAACTGATTGAGAGTCGCTCCCACTTCAGGTGATCCGGATTCCCTTACAGCAGGGATTCAAGTTTAGGAATCAGGTGTTCGGCACTGAGAAATCCCTCAAATCGCTGGAGAGGTTTGCCATTTTTAAATAGAACTAAAGTCGGCAAGGCATAGATGCGATGCTCGGTTGCCAGATCCTGGTATTTCTCCGTATCAATTTTAACGACCTGAATCCGATTTTTTAAGCGAGCATTGACTTCATCCAATACGGGACCCATCATTTGACAGGGCCCGCACCAGGCGGCGTAAAAATCGACGAGTACAGGTACGTCTGAATCCGTGAGCATTTCTTGAAAACTGGCAAACTGTTTTTTAACGGTCATAGACTTAAACGGCTCTTGTGAACCGAGAATTACAATATCTCTATGATAGCTAGAGCATTAATATCCGGTCGGGGGGGATAAGAAAGGATGGATTCCTAGGTAGGAATGCTCCCACAGGGGAGGGGGTATTTATACCGGAAATTCCGTTGGAAATGATGGGGTTGAAAGGGTTAAAAGGATAGGAAAATTAGGGAGAATAGTTAGGCAAGATTGAGGATGGGTCACGATGGGATTAAATATTGGAATTATTGGCTGTGGTTATGTGGGGAAAGCGGTAGCACGTCGATGGCGGGAGGATGGACATAGTATAACCGCGACGACAACCCGGGGCGATCGCCGGGAGGAACTGGAACAGGTGGCGCAACAGGTGGTGGTGCTCCAGGGGAATGATTCGGAGGCCCTGGCATCGATGGTCGAAAACCAAGATGTGATCCTGTTAAGCATCGCGCCTCCCCGGGGGGGGAATTATCAAGAAACCTATCTGGAGACGGCGAAGACTCTGGTGCCGGTGTTGCAACAATCCTTGAGAGTTCAGCAGGTCATTTATACCAGTAGCTCATCGGTATATGGGGACCACCAGGGGGCCTATGTGGATGAAACGACCCCGGTGAAACCGGGGAATCAGAATGGGATCATTTTAGCGCAGACGGAGGAGGTTTTGTTAGGCGCACAAAGCGATCGCCTGAAAGTCTGTATTCTGCGGTTGGCGGGAATTTATGGACCTGAGCGCGAACTGTTGAAAATTTTTAGTCGGGTTGCGGGCACGACTCGTCCCGGTACTGGGGAATATTGGAGTAATTGGGTTCATTTAGCGGACATTGTAGAGGCGATCGCCTGGGTCTGTCGTCAGCGTTGCCAGGGGATTTACAATCTGGTGAATGATGTCCCCCTGCCGATGCGCGAACTGATGGATCGCCTGTGCGAGATCCACAATCTGGCTCCCATTTCCTGGGACCCCTCTGCCCCTTTGGAGCGTCCCTATCATGCCCGGATCTCGAATCAGAAACTCAAAAATGCGGGGTTTCAATTCCGGTATCCCGAAACCCTGCTGTAAGGTGACGGCAACCCCTTCAGGTGTGGATACAGAAATGAAATAAATAGGAGATCAAACCAGGTTTCTGTTCCGAAGGGGTTGCTAGTTCTCAGCATTTTTGTTCAGGAACCTGGTTTTTGACCTGCTCTACTGTATCCCCGGGTTTGGCGATCGCGCCTTGCTCAGTATATATACAGAATACCCGAGACAAGATTGCAATATCTGAAACGGCGTATCTGCGAAGGAGATAAATTTTTTCTAATCCAGATCAATCATTATAGTCTATCGGTTGCCTTAAGCAATGCTACGGACTTCGAGTGGGGAGGGTCGGGAGGGCCGGGAGGAAATCGTAGAAAGATCAATTAAACGTTCTAGCTGCTGTACACGCTGACGAGGTTGTACCACCATTGCCGCCAGATCAGGCATTTCTTGCCAGCAATGAGGACAGAACCAATATACACCGCTATGACGAGCGTGGCGGAGTAAGGGACTAGAGCAGCAAGGGCAATTGTTCATGATTTTTAAACCTGTTTCACAAAAATAGAAGAAGAGTAACTAGAAACTTGTAAAGAGAAATGTTCAGTGCTGGAATCCTGCGTGATCCTACGGATGAAACCCGAGGGATGACTGGGGTTAATTTCCACCCAAACGGCCCGGTTTGGAGAGGTAAAATTTATCCAAACTCAGGACGAGTCCGAGAATTAATAACTGAACGAGCCAAGGTGCCACAGCAAACCCCCAAATAAAGCAAACCACCGATGTTAAAGCTGCTAGTACAAACGGAACATCTTTAGAAGCTCGTAAGTAAATCCAGACGGATCCAAAAGAGATGGTTAAGAGGGCAAGGTAGGCGGATGGCATGGCTAGGGACTCCTGGCACTTATCGTAATAGACAGTCCGAGCTGAATTCAGCTCTATGATTGAAGGTAAAGCAAGAATGTGAAGATAGCGTGAAGAGCCGGTTAAAATTTGAGATTTTTTTATTTTTGTTTGAGCGGACCATTTTCCGGGTGAGTTCTTGTCTGTTTTCCCTTTTTTGGCCGGTCAAGGTCAGAGAAACTCTGGAGCTATCCAATAGGGATCGCAGAGTATCGGCTAAGAATGAAGGCTAACCCTTGCATTAGGGATCCCTAACCTAGTCTTTGATACTCATCGACTGTCCGTTGAATCGATTCCTAAATATTGACAAATCAACCGATTCTTAAATCTACCTAAAGGATGATTTAATGTCTCCATAATCAAGAGTTAAAAATTGGGGGAGGGGGTTAAGTGGAGGGAAAGCCGAGCTTCGAGGAGCAATTGACTCGGATTAATCCGGCTGTTCAAGGTTGGCTTGCTTTTGGGGTCGGGTTGGTCCGGCGATTTCCTGTTCTCATTCTGATAGAGCCAACCGCAATCAGTTGTGGAAGACCCTCACTCCCAACCCCTCTCCTAGAAAGGGAGAGGGGCTAGGGGTGAGGGAGTCATTTAGGAATGCTATAGACATGAGGATTAAAAGAAGGACTTTCCCGATGCTAGTCTATAGAGGGATCCGGGCGATCGCGACCGTACTCCCGAGGGTCTCCAAGTATGAATACCTCCTGATTTCTGGATTTTTGAGGAGGATTTTAGAGGGGATCAACAAGGTACTTTCTGAGATGATAAAAACCTGAGGACACAGGTGGCCATGATAGACAAGTGAAGAGAGACCGAATTACACCGAACCCATAACTGGCCATTGGACAAAAGAATCGGCAAAAAAAATCCCCCTTCCCGGATGATTCGCCTGGGGGTCGGGGGTAAAAACTATCAGAACCGAAGGTGATTAAAACTACAAATTAATCAAATTCCAGGTCATTGGCGATGGTGAGTTCAGTCGGTTGACAGCGGTGAATATAAACAGCAAACCCTTGAGCCCCTTCACTTTCGAGGTCCTCCAGGTAGCCCCCTTTATAGGACTCCGCTTCTTTGGCACTCATAAAGGGACCAAAGTAGTAAGTACAAGTTGGTTCTGCGGTAACGATTTCAATCCACCAAGCAATTCCCAGCTTTTCCAAATAAGAAGTAAAAGCTTGTTCAATCGTTTCTGCTATTTTCATCAAGGCGCTCCGCGATATATGTAGGAATCTATACTTATGAAGGAGATTGTACGCAAAAAAGAGTTTGCGAACCGCTAATCGGGACACATTTTAAAAAATAATCATAAAAAAGTTGTGAATCAATGAAGGATAGGGGAGATTAGGACTCCCAACCGAGAGCCGAGGCCACCTGAGCGGCTAGATTCATGGGTTCAAACGGCTTGGCAATGACCGAGTTAACCCCCAGTTCTGAAAAGCGGCGTTGATCGGCATAAAGCACTTTTGCCGTGAGCAAAATGACCGGAATTTGTTGGGTTGAGGGATTAGCCTGGAGCTTTTTAAACGTAGCAGGGCCATCCATATCCGGCATCATCACATCCAGGAGAATCGCATCCGGCTGTTTGGCTTCAGCCACCTGGAGTCCCTCATGACCGGAACTAGCGGTGAGAACTTCCCACCCGCCAACCATTTCCAGGCTCAGTTGAGCGACTTCCCGGATATCATCTTCATCATCAATGACTAAAATTCGTTTCAAACTCACGCAGACCTCCTGAAAAAAAGGGACGCCCTGACTCGGACCAACCGGGGCGAAAAATTAAAATTTACACTGGGGAGGAAGATCCCCGACTAGGAATTTCCCCCAAAACTGGAGACAATCGGGACCCTGCACCGACACCCCGACAGGATTGCTTCCTTTCGCCAGAAAATTTAAGGAAAAATGTACCGGATGGCGGCAGGACGAGAGCAAAATAGGATCCGTCATTCGCACAGAATTCCATTGGGAATCCCGGACCTGGGGATCGCTCGTTTGCCTCAAGGCTGCCAACAGCTTCTCCATTTTAACTTTTGGGGAGTTTGATGGGCGCTAAGTCCCGCGCTGTACCAGAATGGTCAGGGTCGGGATACATGGACCCCTCAAGTCAATTAAAGGGGTCGATGCCCTGAAAATTGACTATCAGTAGGATTATCATGCTATAGTATTATCGCAAATTATTGTTAGGGTAATGCATCAGAGCAACCCAGTACAGAATTTATCCAACCACCGAGCAAAGGCAACACCTTGCTCAGAGTTTTGGTTGCTTACGATTCGCTTGGAACTACGCTCTCAATCTTACCAACGAAACCTATAGCAGTCCTAAATCAGTTGTGGAAGACGATGGCGGCCCCCGACCCCTCTCCATCCCCCCTACCCCCCTTTGAAAGGGGGGGGAGAGGGGAGAAGACATAAGTTACAAATCATTTAGGATTGCTATACAAAGCTACGGGTCAGGGTCTAGGTCGAAGAGCCATTCTTCAAGGAGATAACTAATCTCAAGAAAGAGCATGAATGGATGAAAGAACCCTATTCCCAGTGCTTACAGGTTGTTGTCCTAAATTTGTCTAGGGCTTTTATCAACTTCTTTGAAGGGAGGGCAGCTCTACCTCAATTCAAATCAAAGCACCGTAACCAATCCATTAGTTATCCTCAGAATGTCTCTATCGTAGAAGATGGCATCAAATTTCCCAAAATGGGAATTGTTCATGCCAGACTACATAGACCTATTGAAGGGGCAATCAGAACAGTCACGGTGTCGATGAATGCTTCATGCCAATACTTTGCCTCTGTCCTAGTCGATGATGGGGAAGATATCCCCGAAAAAACTGCTGAAGGGAAAGCGGTAGGTATTGATTTAGGCTTGACTCATTTTGCTAACACATCCGATGGGTCTACGTTTGACAACCCCCGTTGGTTGGCTAAACATGAGAAAAATCTAAGAGCCTAGCTTGATCGGTTGTCCAGAAGACAAAAGGGTTCTAACAACCGTAACAAAACCCGTAAACAGGTAGCCGGGGTACATAACAAAATATCTCAATGCCGGTCAGATTTCTACCACAAACTGTCACTCCGTATGGTAGACGAAAACCAAGTCATAGTGGTGGAAAATCTAGCAGTTAGGAACCTGGTCAAAAATCATTGTCTCGAATCACGCAATCAGTCAGGTGGGGTGAGGCCAGTTCTGTACCATGCTGAAGTACAAAGCAGAGCAAGAAGGGAAAGTTTACCTTGAGGTAGACCGATTTTTTGCGAGCTTCCAAAACCTGTAATGTTTGCCTCAATCAAGTCAGAAGCCTGACCCTTGATGTCAGGACCGGGCAGTGTGAAAAGTGTCAAACGAAGCACGATCGAGACATAAACGCTGCTAAAAATATCAGAGATGAAGGACTGCGGATTTTATCCTGGGAAGGGAGATCGCCTATCGCCCAGGTGTAAGTCGAGACTTGTCTCGGACGTAAGAAATCTACGGTCTCGCAGTCTGTTGGGTAGGAAGCCGACGGTGTAATCGAGGGATTCACCGTTCGGTAGTTCACCGAGCAAGAGGTCTCCTACTGGGGAACTTGCAGATCTTCACCGGGTCCCTATACTCCTCAAATCTGTCCCGAATGAGGCCGGGATGGAGGGAGATGGGGGAGGGGGGGGGGAAGAATCACGATCGCCGTTGAAACGGCGCGATTTCCTCCACAATGGACGACGGGGTAGGCGAATGAACCCGGGGGTCTTTCTCCGGGGGTCCCGAAGGATCCTGAGTCAACCGTTCTTTCCGGCGATCGCCTGATTCTACCGCAATCCCTGAGCCTGGGGTTGCGGACCGGGTCAAATCAGAATTTTCCTCTCCTGAGTCAGGATTTTGCCGGTCCACCGGCAGGGTGAAATAGAACGAACTGCCTTCACCCACGACACTTTCCACCCAAATCTGCCCACCGTGATGTTCGACAATACTGCGACAAATCGCTAAACCCAACCCAGTCCCCCCCTTCTTGCGAGAATCCGAGGCATCAACTTGTTGGAAGCGTTCAAAAATTGTCTCTAGTTTATCCGGAGGAATACCCCGTCCTTGATCTTTAATCTGAAACAGCACTTCCGGAGTCTCTGCATCCAGGAAATCCAGAGACTCAGCAGAAGTGAGAGAAGCAGATAACCAGACCTGACCCCCTTCCGGGGAGAACTTGAGTGCATTACTCAGCAAATTGGTCAAGACCTGAAAAATGCGATCGGGGTCTGCCCAAAGTTGCACCGGAATCGGATTCACGCAGATGGTGACCCCGGCCTTATCCGCCATTGTCCGCACTGCATCTGCTGCGGAGATGGTCAAATCAGCCGCATTGCAATACTGCTCAACCATGGTCACTTTACCCGACTGGATGCGCTCCAAATCCAGAATGTCATTAATCAACCGGACCAGGCGATCGGTATTCGACACCGCAATCTGTAACATCCGCCCTGCCTTTTCTGGATAGGTTTCCAGCAGTCCATTGGCCAACAGACCCAAAGATCCGCGAATCGAAGTTAAGGGAGTGCGCAGTTCGTGACTCACCACGGAAATGAATTCATCCTTCATCCGTTCGACCCCCTGACGTTCCGTAATATCCTTGAACGTGAGGACCGCCCCCTTGATTTCATTTTGTTCTTGAATCGGGGTGGTGATATATTCCACGGGAAAACTCGTGCCATCCTTGCGCCAAAACACCGCAGTGCCGTGATGGACTGACCCATCGGAAATCGCCGCATAAAGCGGGGGTGCTAAACAGTCTTCCCCCCCATCGGGAGGGTCACCCACCTCCTCGGGCAGAAAATTGGCTCCCAAAATCATCGTCAACGGAGCCCCCAACAATTCCCCCATCGAATATCCCAACATTTTCGTGGCAGCGGGATTGATAAAGGTCGTATTGCCGCGAATATCCATGCCGCAGATGCCTTCCCCTGCGGAATTTAAAATCAACTCATTTTGATGGCGCAGACGTTCCAGGGAATCCTCGACCCGCTTGAGGTCCGTCACATCCCGGGCGATGGTGGAAACCCCGGTAATCCGGCCTGCGGCATCTTTAATCGGAGAAATCGTCAACGATACATAGATTGGCGAGCCCTCTTTCTTCAAATGCACCGTTTCATAATGGTCAATGCTCGACCCTTGGCGAATCCCTTCCAACAGGCGTAACTCACTCTCTTGGCGATCGGGCAAAATCAAAATTGAAATCGATCGCCCCTTTACTTCCTCGGCAGTATAGCCATAAATTCTCTGGGCACCGGCATTCCAGCTTAAAATCATCCCATCTAAGGTCTTGCCGATAATCGCATCATCGGAAGACTCCACAATGGAAGCCAGACGCAGACGTTCCTCCTCCACCTGTTTGCGTTCCGTCACATCCCGCCCAATCACAACTAACCCTTTGCGAGAGCCATCGCTGTGAAACAGTGGTACTTTTAGGGTATCTAAAATCACCTCAGAGCCATCAGCAACTGGAATCACTTCTTCTTTATTGGAGAGAATCCCATGTTTCCATGCCTCCTCATCGGACCGTTCGCACTCCAAAAACGCATCCCGATAAAACGAGTTCAACTCTGCAATCTCGGCATCGGTTTTCCCCTGATAATCCAACTCTCCGATTTCAAAGATTTTCAGCATGGCTTGGTTGGCTTCTAACCAAGCCCCGCGACCATCTTTAAAACATACAGCATCTGGCATGGCATTAATTAAGGTGCGCAATTGATCTTCACTTTCTCGCAAGGCGGCCTCAGTCTGTTTACGGTCCGTAATATCGGTTAAGACACAGATCGACCCGACTCGTTGATTGTTTTCATCGGTCACTGCATCCGCCCGCAGCCAGATTGAAATCGGATTGACGGTACTGCGATCGATCCCTAGGGGTAAGACAAAAGACCGAGGAGTTCGTCCGCGCATCAGCACTTCTGAACTCCAACTATTTCCCTGGTGAATCAGATTAAACACTTCTTGACCCAAGGTGGAATCTGCAAATAAAGAAGGCAGTCCACCGGCCTGATTCAGTTCCTCCACGGTGCATTCAAATAAATCTAAAAAGGCGCGGTTATGATAGATGGCCTGTCCGGTAATATCGATGGTGAGGACTGCATCACTGGTACTTTCGACGGCTTGGGTGACGCGGATTAAGGCTTGTTGGGCTTGTTCTCGTCGGGAGATTTCGGTTCTTAACCGGGCGTTGATCCGCTGGAGTTCGGCAGTCCGTTCGGCGACCAGTTCTTCCAGGTGGTTGCGGTAGAGTCGGAGTTCTTCTTCGGCTTGTTTGCGCTCGGTGATATCCTCGACTAAGCCGATCGCAAATTGCCAGCAGTTTTGGGTATCTCGAATGGAAGAGACACTCAGGCGGACCCAGACGCAGTGACCTTGAGCATGGATGTAGCGTTTTTCCAGTTGGTAGCGATCGCGCTCACCAGCGACGAGTTCCTGAAATAGTTGTCGGCTGGTGGGTAGGTCCTGGGGATAAGTAATCGAATCAAAGCTGAAGTCTTGCAACTGAGCCTGAGTGTACCCCAACATCCCCTGAAGTGCTGGATTGGTTTGCAGAAATCGTCCCTCTAAATCGGTGATTTTCATCCCGATCGCCGCCCCCTCGAAGGTGGTGCGAAATCGATTTTCACTCTCGCGCAGGGCCTCTTCGGCTTGTTTGCGTTCGGTGATATCCCGGCAGGTATAAAGCAGAGTTCCCCCTTCGATCGCCACTTGTTTGACGCTCACCAGTAAGGTTTTGGGTTTACCTCTTTTATCCAGGATGGTCCGTTCCAGGTTGTGAATTTCCCCGAAAAGCTCCAGTTCTTCTCTCTCAAATAGGTGATCTCCGAGGAGGTGGCTAATGTGGCCCCATTGTTGGGCTTCTTCTACGGAATAGTCACAGATGAAGCGCACGGCGGGACTGATATAGGTCAGCGCCCCATTGCAATCGGTGATAAACACCGCTTCGGAGATATTGCTCAGGGTGATCCGGTGGAGTTCCTCACTGGCGCGTAAGGCGGCCTCCATTCGCTTGCGATCGCTCAAATCCCGGGCCACGGTGAGCAGGGTTAAGATGCCGTTTTTTTCGCATAAGGGAGTGGCAGCTAACTCCACGGGCACGATGGTCCCATCGACGCGCAAAAACTGTTGTTCGATAAAGGGAACGGCTTGGTGTTCGGTTAAAATCTGCTCAATTCGTTCCTCCACCAGGGCGCGTTTCTCCGGATGCACGAAATCGAGAACGGGTAACCCCACCAAGGCTTCTGGGCTGGTGGCCCCGAGGAGTTTGGCTCCGGCGGTGTTAATAAAGTCGATTTTGCCGCCACTATGGACGATAATGGCTTCTGGAGAGAGTTCAACTAGCCGCCGGTAACGCTCTTCGCTTTTGGCCAGGGCGGATTCGGCCCTTTGGCGTTCGGCGCGATCGCGCAGGGCGACGATGCCGTAGGCCAGGTCATTGGCGAGTTCTCCTAAAAGTTCCACTTCGGCAATATCAAAGGCATTGGCGGTTGCTGAATAAATCCGCAGGGAACCAAAGGTTTTATTTTTGCCAATCAGGGGGAGGGCAATGGTGGAGTGCAATCCTTGGTTGAGGGCCAATTCTCGCCAGGGGGCAAAACTGGGTTCGGTTTGGATATTTTGCACCAAGCAACATTTACCCGTCTGAATGCAGGTGCGGGTCATGCCTTTAAATTCTGGGTGCGGTTTCCAGGATGCCTGGATTTTTTGTAAATACTCCCCGGCATCTCCGGCGAAGGCGGCAGGTTGTGGGGGGTGTTGGGATTGCGCCACTTCTTCCGCTTCAGACAAGGCAACCCAAGCGAGTCGATAGCCCCCGGTTTCGACGATGATCCGGCAGATTTCGTGGAGGAGTTCGGATTCTGACGGGGCACGCACCATGACTTGATTGCATTCCCATATCGTGGTGAGGGCGCGGTTGAGGGAACAGAGTTCCATTTCTACGGCTTTGCGATCGCTCAGATCATGGGCAATGACGGAAAATCCTACTAATTGTCCCTGAGTGTCTTGCAATGCTGACAGGGTGATATTAGCCCAAAACCGCCTTCCATTCCTTCGTCTGCGCCATCCTTCATCTTCACATTGTCCGGCGGTGGCGACGAGTTGGAGCTCTTGTTGGGGTTTGCCTGTGGCAATATCTTCTTCGGGATAAAAACAGGAGAAGTGATGGCCGATAATCTCAGGGGAGGAATAACCCAGCAGTCTTTGTGCTCCGCGATTCCAACTGGCAATCCGCCCGGTTGAATCGAGCAGAAAAATGGCGTAGTCACGGATTTCTTCGACAAAGGCGCGGAAGAGTTGATCGTTTTGTTGTAGGTGGCGTTGTAAATGGGGGCTGTGGGCAGTCGCGGGTTCCCCTGGGTTGGGGGGATGGGCTGCCCAGAGGGACGGGGACTCGCGAGGGCTCACTCGGACTCGGGTGCTTAAGAGTTTTTCGACTCTCCAGAAGAGTTCCTGCGGCTGGATCGGGGCGGCGATCGCATCGTCATATCTCCTGACTCCCAGGGTGCGATCGCCGGTTGCGCTTTCTTCTGCTTCCCCGTGGGATTGCAAAATATCCCACTCTCCGGGATGAATGACCAACAATAGGGGAAAATCCCGTGGTTGGGAGGGGTTTCCCCATTCCCAAGACCCCCGGTAAGTCGCCAACCCGAGGCGATCGCTAATGCATAAATCTAGGCCATTCCAGCCCGGGTGGCCTGACCCCCCCACCCTCTCCATCCGGTTTGATTCGACTGTTACGATTTCGTAATGTGGGCTTAACTGCTGTATCAAAAGGTTACGGGTTCGGTGTTCCTCAATTAGGAGCAAAATGCGGTTCATAATTCACCCTAGTGGTTGCGGCTCCGTCTATGCATGATGATTAGTCACAGCGTCGGAGTATGAAACGTTCTTGGGCAGATGGCCTCCCCTCGCTTCCTCTCTACCCCTGTTGGTCTTTAGTGTATCGAAGTTCTTTCACCCCTGGATTGGGATGAGCCAATTGGCTCGGTCCTGACCCTTGGGCGATCGCGCTTTTGGGTCGGTGGGGTTGGGGTTGAACCCCGATCTATTTTTCTGACTCTTTCCTTAAATAAATATCGCTATATTGTTAGTCTAAATCATTCCTCTAGGGGTTAAAAGCTTTCCCCCCTACATTTTCCCAGAAAGAGCGGGGCGCAGAATTGTCCAATTGATTGAGACTCGGGAGAAATCCAGCCCCCTCTTCAAACTCCCGACTCTAGCTGCGTTGTCTTTCTGGGTTTTTTTTACGGGTGGTGGGATTTAGAGTGGTAAGTTTTGAGGAGTTCGAGGGGTATTGGGGAAATTTTATGCCCGTTGCTTTTTTTACAGTAATTTCCAATCCTTGCCTTGTCAAGTCAGAGTTTCGGGAAGGGCGAGCTCTTGAACACTTAACCCTAACCAAAAACTCTGGGGAATTACCACTCTCGATCCAGGCTCTAGTGTTAATTTTTATAACCCATTGCCCCTCCTCATCCGGGCTTTATTGTTAATTTTTATTAAAAATAAGTCGAGTTTGTTTCCTTTCAACTTGTCTAGCTAAAGGGTTCGACCCCCTACGACTCTTCGGGCAGGGGGCAATTTGGGGGGAGAATTAACGACCTAAAAAATTAGCAGCGTTCCAATCGCGTCAACACCACCACAATTTCATCGATCGCCGCTCTTAACAGGGCCGCAGATTGGTCCGATTGATTAACCAGAATGCTAAACAACACCGTATTATAGTCCGAATTGGGAACATACCCCGACAACCCAGATACCCCCGTTAACGTACCCGTTTTGGCCCGAACTGTTTGCGCTGCCGGGGTATTCCGAAATCGGGTTCGTAATGTACCACTCACCCCCGCTAAAGGTAACGCTTCCCGGTAAATCTCAAAATAGGGAGAACTCGCCATCCCTCGCAGAGTTTGCACCAAGGATTCGGGACTGACCAAATTCCGGCGAGAGAGTCCAGAACCATCGACTAACTCATAACTGGTGGGATCGACTCCCAATTCCGTTAAAGCTGCTTTCAACACTTGTAAACCCGCCTCCCGCGTCTCTTCTGGCAAAGGATTGTTGCCTTTCCCTTGGGGATTGGCCCCGAGCGATCGCAGCAAAACCTCTGTATAAAGATTGTTGCTTCTTTGCAAAACTTGGACCGTCATTTCCGACAAGGGAGGTGAGACGATCGCCGCTAATTCTTGCTGATTCGGCATATTTCTAAAATGGTCACTCACCATTTCCCGTCCCGTAGTAATTCCCACCCCATTCAACGCTTGGCGGAAATACCCTAAAAAGTTTTGGGCGGGTTCGGCAACAGAAATTGAGACATCTTCTGCCGGTGAACCGACGTGCAACTGACCCGCCACTCGCACAATCGGTCTGCTGAACTCTCTGCCTACTTCCAAAAATTCCCGGGAATCCGTCGAAACCGTCGTGGACCGATTCTCAATTTGCCATCGGGTTTGTTCCGTTGGATTCGCCCAAGTCACCGATAACGGTTGTCCTAATCCCTGGGGAGTCAAGGTAAAATCCACACTATTTTGATTAAAAATCAGACTGTTAACGGGTGCACCATATCCCGCCTGGACATCTTCCCATTCCCAGTTAGGATGGACGGGAGACCCGATGAAATAACTATCTTCCCCGATTAGTTCCCCAACTTGCCGGATGCCTTGTTGCTGCAATTGTTGGGCGATCGCCTCTAACTGAGTTTTCCCAATCGTCGGGTCACCCCGTCCTACAATCCGCACAGAGTCAATCCGGTCCCCAGTCGGATTAGAACCATAAACCGAGGTGCGAATCCGAAAGTCAGGACCGAGATGCTGTAACGCTGCCGCACTTGTGAGCAATTTAGCCGTTGATGCGGGAATGAAAAACTGCTCAGAATCCCGACTGTAAAGGGTGCGATCGCCGGAACCATCCAAAGTTTCCACCAGAATACCCCATCGGGCGCGCCGTAACTGAGGACGATTGATAATTCCGGCGATCGTTGGTGCCAACTGCGACTGACAAAACCGCTGGGGTGGAGGGGATGGCGGCGTTTGTCCCTTCACCGGAGACGGCAAACTGACCAAAGTCAGCATCAATCCCAGCAGATTCAGCGATTTCAGGGATTTGTAAAAGCGATCGCAAGTCAATCTCAACATAAACAGAAACCAAAGTCCAAATAAACAACAGTGAATCATCAGCAAAGCGCTCCTTCCCAGGAAAAAGCGCCCCTTCCCAAGAATCCAAACGCCGGGGTATTCACCCACTTCAAACCCCAATCCGGGAGACCCCTTACTCTACCCCCCAAGGATTCTACCAGTTCCCAATGTTCGTAGTAACAACTTCAGTCGTTCCCTTCGTTCGTAGTAACAACTTCAGTCGT
>CAYUEH010000024.1:17813-20378 GCA_964442465.1 uncultured Laspinema sp.
GTCGTTCCCTTCGTTCGTAGTAACAACTTCAGTCGTTCCCTTCGTTCGTAGTAACAACTTCAGTCGTTCCCTTCGTTCGTAGTAACGACTTCAGTCGTTCTCCTCCCTACACCTCACTACAGGTGCGGTAATTTACACTCACCCCATACCCAAAACCGAACTTAACCCTCCCCTAAAATTAGATATATTAATTCCAGAAAGAGGTAAGCGATTCAAACCTCAACCTAACATCAATATCTTGAGGAGGCAACCTATTATGGCACTCATTCGTTACTCCCCCTTCCGGGAAATTGACACCCTACAACGGGAAATGAACCGCTTATTCGACACCATTTCTTCCTCCCCCGAAACGGAAAATGGCGGACTGACCTTCGTTCCTCCTGCCGAACTCTCAGAAACCAGCGATGCCATTCACTTAAACCTAGAAATTCCCGGCATGGAACCCGAGAACTTCGATGTCCAAGTCACCGCCGAATCCGTCGCCATTAGTGGAGAACGCCACTCCCAAACTCGCACCGAACAACAAGGGATGACCCGCAGCGAATTTCGCTATGGTCAATTCCGCCGCGTCATTCCCCTCCCCGCCCGGGTGAAAAATACCGAAGTGCAAGCGGAATACAAAAATGGCATTCTCCAGCTCAATTTGCCCAAAGCAGAAGAAGAGAAAAACAAGGTCGTTAAAGTCAATATTGGCTAATATCGGTTCTGACCTTAATTCCAGAAAAAATACTAGCCATCTTGATGCTAACTCCTTTACCGAGTCATCTTGATCCAAAATAAGGCGACTTTTCTATCTTCAGAGGATGGTGAGTGCAGCCGAGTTCGATATACTGTGGAATTAGGGGAGAGCGATCGGGTAACCCGTCGCCTCCTCTATTTTCCCTAAACTCTACGGACGGATATAAATAATCACGATGTCGTTTTCTAAATTTTGTGCGAATTGGCGAATCCTTATCACTTATTTATTAATGGGGGTTTGGAGTACAGTCGCCTGGTTAAACCCCCTCGGGTCACTCTCTGCGGCAGCAACTCCCTTATCTGCGGTGAATTCCCTCCCCGCCAACCCGGTAACGGTGGCCCTCCAACCGAAGCAAAACCAGGGAACTGGAGGCAACTTTGTCACCGCAGCAGTGGATCTCGTCGGGCCCTCCGTGGTCCGCCTGAATACCGAACGCACGATCGCCCGTCGGGATGACCCATTTTTTAATGATTCCTTGTTCCGAGAGTTTTTCGGACCGGATGTGCCAGTCCCCCAGCAAGAAGAACTCCTGCGGGGTCAGGGTTCGGGTTTCATTATCGACGGTGACGGGTTAATTCTCACCAATGCTCATGTCGTCAGTGATGCCGATCGCGTCACAGTGACCTTAAAAGATGGTCGCACATTCGAGGGGGAAGTGCGCGGAACTGATGCCGTCACCGATTTAGCAGTGGTCAAAATTGATGACCCCGGAGAACAATTACCTGTTGCACCGTTGGGGGATTCCTCACAAGTGCGCGTGGGGGATTGGGCGATCGCCGTCGGTAATCCATTTGGATTAGATAATACTGTCACATTAGGGATTATTAGCACTTTAGAGCGATCGTCCTCCCAAGTCGGCATCCCCGATAAACGAGTGGACTTTTTACAAACCGACGCCGCCATCAATCCCGGCAACTCCGGTGGTCCCCTGTTGAACGATCGCGGTCAAGTTATCGGCATTAACACCGCCATTCGACCCAATGCCAGAGGGATTGGATTTGCGATTCCCATCAACAAAGCAAAAGCGCTCACCGATATATTATCCAGAGGTGAGACGGTGACTCATCCCTTTATCGGGATTCAGATGGTCACCTTAACCCCGGACTTAGCGCGCCAAAATAATCAGGACCGTAATTCCTCCTTAATCGTCCCGGAAATCAACGGCGTGTTAGTGATGCGAGTCTTGCGAGATTCCCCCGCAGAAGCGGCCAGATTGCGCCTTGGAGATGCGATCGTTGCCGTGGATGGCACCCCCATCACCAGCGCCGACCAATTGCAGCGCATCGTCGAAAATAGCGGCGTCAATCGCGACCTCCGTCTCACGGTTCAACGTGGCCCTCAAACCCTAGAACTCACCGTGAGAACCGCTCAACTGAGTAATACTCGGTGAGAATTGGGTTCGATGTAAGGCAACACCCGGTGGGTAAGCAACACCCGCCGGTGTTGAGAATGGTGCTATCCAGTTATCTCTCTCAAAAAGTAATTACTGAGGAGGGATAGGGCTAATATCTTCTGAGGGGGGATGTCGGCCAACTGCATAATCTGCCGCTCGAATTCCCAAAATACGCTCTCGATTTAGGGCTAATGCTTCAATGGTTGCTCGTCCTATGGGAGTTGTACCAATCAGACGCAAACAATCCTCAGACCAACGAAAATGGTTGCGCCATCTATCCCGTCTCGGATTAAATAATGGGACGGTTTCTCCGGATTCAGGGTCGATCGCCCCTTGAGAGCGACCCTTCCGACGATTACAGTGAAAACAAGCAAGGGCTAAATTATCAAGGTCATTAGAACCACGGGCAACAAGCGGCACAATATGATCGATA
>CAYUEH010000025.1:0-9740 GCA_964442465.1 uncultured Laspinema sp.
AACCCAGTCCAATCTCCATTCAGTGTCATTCTTCCCCCGTTCGTAGTAACGCCTTGAGGCGTTCTCTTCATGTTCGTAGTAACGACTTCAGTCGTTCTCCCCCCGTTCGTAGTAACGCCTCCAGTCGTTTCCTCATGTTCGTAGTAACGACTTCAGTCGTTATGGTATTGGGTTAAACCCCCAACATAGAGAAATGTCTGGGTTTGTTGAAAAACCAAAAGCCCGTTTTAAAATCCCTTAACCCTATATACCCCTAGTCCTGTAGTAGTTTCGAGAACGGATATCCCCGAATCTAAAACTGGCAAGTTCATAAAAATTAATAGTCTGCGGGTATTCTATCCCCTCCATTTATCCTAAAGTAGTGGACAGCGTTAGAGAGCAGACCGTGCGATTTGACACATACGATCCAGGCGACTTTTACGATGAACTGTTTATCGAGAAGGGAAAACCTCGCCCCCAGGCGAACCCCTTGATAGACAGAATCAATTCCCTATCCGATGGAGAACTTCTCCAGCGACAACAGGCGGCACAAAGCGCCATGTTTAAGCTGGGGATCACCTTCACCGTTTATGGGGATAGCGAAGGCAATGAGCGGATTTTTCCATTTGACATTATCCCCCGCATTGTAGCAGCGAACGAATGGGCCACGCTCAATCGTGGACTGAAACAGCGAATTGAAGCATTAAATCTATTTATTGCTGATATTTATGGGGATCAGAAAATCATCAAAGATGGGATAATTCCCATTGAATTGGTTCACTCGGCGAAAGGATTTCTCAAACCTTGCATTGGGTTAAAACCACCCAAGGGAATTTGGTGTCATATCACCGGCACCGATTTAGTCCGAGAGAAAGATGGGCAGTGGTACGTTTTAGAAGATAATATGCGATGTCCTTCTGGGGTATCCTATGTTCTAGAAAACCGCCGGGTGATGAAAAGTACCTTCCCCCAAATTTTTAGAACGATGGATATTCAGCCCGTTGATGAATATCCCAGTCATCTTTTAGAGACGTTACTCAATCTCGCCCCGGATAATTTGCCGAATCCCAATGTGGTGGTGATTACCCCAGGGATTTACAATTCGGCCTACTTTGAACATTCGTTTCTCGCCCAGCAAATGGGGGTGGAACTGGTGGAAGGGAAGGATTTAGTCGTTGCCGATGGCTACTTGCAAATGCGGACGACCAAGGGTCTAAAGCGTGTTGATGTGGTCTATCGTCGCATTGATGATGATTTTATCGACCCCCTGGCATTTCGTTCCGATTCTTTGTTAGGTGTACCCGGTTTGATGGATGTTTATCGATCGGGTCGATTGGGGATTGCCAATGCTTTGGGAACGGGTGTTGCTGATGATAAGGCAATTTATGCCTATGTCCCGGAGATGATTCGGTATTATTTGGGAGAAGACCAAATTATTCCCAATGTCCCGACTTATTTATGTGGGAATCCCAAACATTTAGATCATGTCTTGGCTAATTTGGATCAATTAGTAGTCAAGGCGGCGAATGAATCCGGGGGATATGGAATGTTAATTGGCACTCAGGCGACGGCAGAACAACGAGAGGACTTTGCCGATCGCATTCGGGCCAATCCCCGCAATTATATCGCCCAACCCACTCTGTGTCTGTCTCGGGTTCCTACGTTAATTGATAGTCATATTGAAGGCTGTCACGTCGATTTGAGACCCTATATCCTCTATGGAAAAGATATCTATGTTAACCCCGGTGGATTAACTCGGGTTGCCTTAAAACGAGGGTCTTTAGTGGTCAACTCTTCCCAAGGTGGGGGGAGTAAAGATACTTGGGTCGTGACGGAATAAACGACGGGGTTAAGCGTCAGGATTGAGGGGTGAGAGGGAGGGACATTCCTGACAGCCAACCGCTGAATAATCGGAATTTTGCCCGAGTCTTCAATCAGGACTCTCTGAGGTTCAGATACTCTCAATTCTCAATTCTAAACTCTAAAAATTCTCATGCTGAGTCGCGTTGCAAATTCAATTTACTGGCTGAATCGTTATGTAGAACGGGCGGAAAATATTGCCCGTTTTATTGATGTCAATCTCAATTTAATTCTGGATTCTCCCACGGGGATGACCCAACAATGGGACCCCTTGGTGAAAATCACCGGGGATGCACCTCTGTTTCAGGAACGATATGGGGAAGTGCTGCCGGAAAATGTGATTCAATTTCTGGCCTTCGATCGCCACTATCCGAATTCGATTTTATCCTGTTTGCAAATTGCGCGGGAGAATGCGCGATCGGTCCGAGAAGTGATTTCTTCGGAAATGTGGGAACAGGTGAATGCCTTTTATATGATGGTGACGGAGGCAGCACCTAAACAAAATTTAGCCTCTCTCCATGATTTTTTTACTCAGGTGAAGTTGGCAAGTCACTTGTTTGCCGGAATCATGGATGCCACGATGACCCATAATGAAGGATGGCATTTCGGACAAATTGGCCGACTGTTGGAACGTGCGGATAAAACTTCTCGGATTTTGGATGTCAAGTATTATATCTTGCTGCCGTCGGTGCATGATGTGGGAACGACGCTGGATGAAATTCAATGGATGTCGTTATTGCGATCGGCGAGTGCTTATGAGATGTATCGCAAACGTCAACATCGGATTAATCCGACAGTAGTCGCGGAGTTTTTGATTTTAGACCGAGATTTTCCGCGCTCAATCCGGTTCTGCTTTGTGAATGCCGAGCGATCGCTTCATGAAATTACCGGCACTCCGGTGGGAACTTGGAGAGATCCAGCAGAACGTGCTTTAGGTCGGTTGCGATCGCAGTTAGAATATATGACCATTGCCGATATTTTTGAAACGGGTTTGCATGAGTTTATCAATACGCTCCAAGAGCAACTCAATGGCGTGGGTCAGAGTATTTTTAATGCCTATTTTGCTCTGGAACCGATGGTAGAGGCAGTGGAGGAAATTCAGGTCGTTTCTTCTGTTCAGACTCAAACTCAAACTCAGACGGCGATCGGCTCTTAATTCTCTAAACATGGGGTCATTGGTCATTGGTCATTTGTCATGGGTCATTTGTCATTGGTCATTTGTCCTTGGTTGATGGAGAGGATGAGGGAGATGCTTGTAGTACCAACTGAAGTCTTCTCTTCTTGTTTGTAGTAACGACTTCAGTCGTTACCTCGTGTCACGGCTTCAGCCGTGACACGAGCACAAGACTTACGCAATCTTTTCTTCTTGTTTGTAGTAACGACTTCAGTCGTTACCTCGTGTCACGGCTTCAGCCGTGACACGAGCACAAGACTTACGCAATCTTTAAAGTTAAAGGCTAAATGTAGAGGCGATTCGCTTGCTCGCCTCTACATTTAGCGTTAATTCTCAAAATCTGCGTAAGTCCTGGAGCAATTGGAGGGTCTACCGCCTACTTGCTTGGGGATTGGAGGCAGAGGCTCCACAGAGGCGTGACTTGCGCGTAAGCTGTCCTGTCACGGCTGAAGCCGTGACAGGATGTAACGACTGAAGTCGTTACTACGAACTTTGCTCTGCTCTCATTGGATTGAATCCATCTCAGCCGCAGAAAGCTCTTGTCATGGCTGAAGCCATGACAGGAGGTAACGACTGAAGTCGTTACTACGAACGGTTTTCTTTCTGCTTTAATTGGATTTAATCAATTAGAATATCTTCTTTTACATCATCTTCATAATATTCCCATTCCACATCAGGCATATCATCGAAGGCTTGTTTGACGTAGCTTTCCCATAACTTTCTAATTTTAGCCAAATAAGGGTCACCGAGTCTCAATCTCAAGCGATGGCGGATGGTGAATGAATCGGTATGATACATGACAATATCAATGGGCGGTCCTACAGAAATATTGGATTTCATGGTAGAATCAATGGAGAGTAAGGCACATTTTGCCGCAGCTTCTAAGGGGGTATTTGCGGTTAGGGTGCGGTCCAACAGGGGTTTGCCATATTTGGTTTCTCCAATTTGGAGAAAGGGCGTTTCTTTGGTGGCGTGAATGAAGTTTCCCTGACTGTAAATTAAATACAGATTGGGTTCTTCTCCAGGAATTTGGCCTCCGAGGAGGATACTGCATTTAGAATCAATGCGATCGCGCTCTAACCAAGGTCTATCCTGATCTTGGATGGCTCGGATTTTGTTGCCAATATAACGCGCTACTTCGGCCAAACTGGGAAGGGTATGCAGATTGATTTCTTCTTGATGTTTGATGTCTTTATCTAAGGCGGCGATCGCTCCTTGGGTGATGGAGAGGTTTCCCGAGGTACATAACAAAATCGTTCGCTCTCCCGGTACGGAAAAATCAAACAATTTTTGGTAGGTTGAAATATGATCAACTCCGGCATTAGTGCGCGAGTCAGCGGCGATCACTAAACCAAAACGGGTGAGGATACCCAGGCAATATGTCATAAGTGGGTGCTGTTTATCGGTTCTTCGGTTCTATCGACTCTTTAGATCTTATCCCTGGACTTGCCGCTATTAGCATTAAATTTTAGACTCTAGGGGGATAGGTTGAAGCCGGTTGCGGTCCTGATGCACTAGGGGGTTAAGCCTCTTGGGGGGGTTAGCCCCCTGGTGCAAAAGTCAGAAATCGATAAGAATATATTTCAGACTGAAAGTGTTTGACATCTTTAGAGTAAATCCCTCCATGCATCCCCCGGAGGGA
This sequence comes from uncultured Laspinema sp., assembly GCA_964442465.1. Lineage (GTDB taxonomy): Bacteria > Cyanobacteriota > Cyanobacteriia > Cyanobacteriales > Laspinemataceae > Laspinema. The sequence goes on from CAYUEH010000025.1 coordinate 4,656, forward strand.
TTTTATTTTTACCCCTACTCATAAATACTGCCATCGGGGAGGATTGCGCCATCGAGTTGCGCTTGGGTTTCCCCTTCGCCAAAGTTAGCGCCAGTCAGATTGGCGTTGGCGAGGTTGGCATGGGTGAGGTTAGCACCTTCTAGGTTGGCACCGGCAAGGTTGGCACCGGCGAGGTTGGCTCCGATTAATTGGGTTTGCTGCAAGTTTGCGCCAGATAGGTTGGTTTCAATCAGGGTGGCGCTGTTGAGATTGAGCGCCGTTAAATCTAATCCACTCAAGTCTGATCCGCTGAGGTTTGCGCCACTGAGATAGACATTTCTAAATAGGGTATTACGGAGGTTGATGCCGCGCAAGTCGGCACTGGCAAGATTGGCACCGTCTAAGTCGGCTTCATTCAGGTTGGCATCGCTGAGGTTGGCACCGGCGAGGTTGGCTTCCCGTAAGTCGGCACCGCGTAAGTCGGCTTGACTGAGGTTGGCTTCTTGGAGGTCCCCTCCGGCAAAATTGGCTTGGGTGAGGCTACAGCCGATGAGAATGGAGCCTCGTAAGTCGATGTTGGCGGCGGGTTCGCTGCCGATCGCCGGATGGGGATAACCCGCATAGGCGATCGCTGCCTCGGATGATAGCGTCAGTGCTTGATTCGCTGGAAATGCCTGGGTTGAGCCAGTCTCGGGGTCTCTATTCTGATAGGGATTTCCCCAAGTGGGTAAAGCGGTGGGTGAAGGGGGGGTGGTATGGGAAATCTCCGAGGCATCGATCGCGGGGAGGTTAGGGTTCGGTTCGCTATAGGCAGCGGGTACACCCCAGACATTCGATACCATCGGCATTTGGGGAGGGACGGGGACGATTTCGCTGCCTTCTCGTCGGGGTTCGAGTTTCTCGATCGCCTCGCCGAGATGGGAAATCTGTTCCGAGAGTTGAGCAATCTCCTCGGGAAGGCGACTGCTGCCTGGGGTGGTGGCTGTTTCTGCCGAGTCTCCTTCGGTGGGGAGGGGATCGCGCAATTCCTGCATCGGGGGTTCCAGATGCTTGGCAATCTGCGATAATGCCGCATCTAATACCATTAACTGTTGCTCTAGGTTGAGGATGGGTGAGAGCAATCGCTCGATCTGCTCCTTCTCGGGTTTTTCCAGGAGGTTCTCATTCATCTGGGAGATTTCTTCGCTGAGTTCCCCAACTCGATTGGCGATCGCCACCTGAAACTCATCTATACTCTGATCCACTTCCGTAATGGCATTGCTCAGTCGTTGCTGGGTGATCAGGTGCAATCGGTGGCGATAGACCAAATTTAACCAGGCTGAGAGAAATAACACCACTGCTGCATAACTGAGTCTCCCCAGAACCAATGCAGCAACCAAACCCGCAACTGATCCAGCCAGGGAAATATATTCAGCAATTTTAATCCAACCCTCGTTGTTGGGTTGCATGGAGTTTGGTTGCATGGAGCCTCGGTTCTCAACGTTTGATGAGGATTTATAGCGATTCGGTGGACTGATGAGGGACAGATATTTATAGGAGTGCGAGCATCTTGCTCGCTATAGTCAAGAGCGAGCAAGATGCTCGCACTCCCAAAATGTACCTCATAACTGTGGGAAGCGCTATACCCGTCTTAAATACAGAAAACAAGGGACAATCAATCAATTGCCCCTTGTTAAAATAACACTAAAATCTGATTATTTGCTTTTTGGCAGATTTTTGGCTTGTTCTACGGCAATTTCCCGCAAGGCTTGGAAGGAATTGGCATTGGATGTCCCTTCGATCGCCTTGACGGCCAAATCTTGCACCTGTTTGAGCGCCGATTCCAGTTGTTTGGTGAGGGTCTTGATGCGTTCTTCTTGGTTGTTGATGCTCACTTCTAATGCGCTGATTTGCAGTTGATAGGAGCGTTGGAGTCCTTCTACTTCTTTGCTGCGCAGATCCGAGGCGACTTTGGCTTGATAGTTGCCGATATTTCGTCCACTGTCTTTGCCATTCTTGATGTGGGTTTCCAGTTCCTTGGGATGTGCCTCAACTTTGGCTTTAGCTTCGGCATAGTGTTTTTCCCGTTCGGCGATGGCGTTTTCCCGTTCAGTCCATTCTTGTTCCTGGTTTTGGCGGATTTCTGCCAGTTCTTGATACAAGCCTTTTTGGGTTTGCTCGTATTCTTCCTGAGCCAGATGGCGATCGCGTTCTAAACTATAGCGGTATTCCTCTGCATCCCGCTGTTGCTGTTTCTGCCGGGTGGTATTGCGTTCTTTAATCTCACGTTGATGGGTTTCTTGTTCTTTCTCCCAGGTTTTCTTGAGGGTTTGGATTTGCTGCTCTAAGGTATCCTGGCGATCGGTGATTTCCCCTTGAAAGGCTTTAGCGCGCTCTTGATAGGTTTGAATTAACCCCTCTAACGTCTCCTCGGATACTTCCAAATCATGTAAATTCTGAAGCTCTTCCACCTCCTGATTCACAGATTCTTCCAGTTCCTGCAATTTAGCCGCTTCGGAAGTTAGTCGCTCAGACAAATCGCTGACAGCACCCCCAAACCCGAATTGCAACAGTTGCAAACTTTCAATGGTCTGATTGATTTTCTGTTGAGCCATTGGCGTGGTATTCATCGCGCTTTTTCCTTGGGGAGAATGAATTTCTTTAACCGCTGAAACCGTACTTTTTGCCGCTGCTTGTTTTTCTTTCGCGAGTTGCTTAACTTGAGCCTCTAGTCCTGAATTTTCCTTTTCTAATTCCTCCAAGGCTTCCATGATTTCCGCCTTGGTACTTTTAGAGGTAATTTTTTTCGCCATCAGACTTCTCCAAATATTCTTGAGGTTTTAACTCTTAACAACCAGTCCAAATTAACCCGAAAACCGTTAATTACAGCCCTTCTAATTGTAGGTTGGGCACTGCCCACCGAACTGATGGTGGGCAGTGCCCACCTACTTTCATCCCCACCCTACTTGGGTGCGGGTCTTTGGTATTATTTCGAGCCAGAACTCACATTTGATGAGGTTTGAAACGCTCGCATTGCTAAATCTTGAGCTTGTCGCATTGCCGCTTGTAGCTGGGCGTTAATATCGGCAATTTGTTGGGTTTGGCGTTCCAAATTACTATTGAGGGATTGCAGAGTCAAATCATACCCTTGCTTTGTGCCTTCCCACTCTTTCTCGAATAGGTCAGATTTAACCTTGGCATCGCGCTTGACTTCGGCGATCGCCTCTTCTTTGGCTTTAGTATAAGCCTGTTTCAATTCTTCCTCAAATCCCTCAATCTTCTCCTGATTCGCTGCAAATTCGGCTTGATGTTCGGTCAAATATTTCTCCCGTTCCGTCCAGTCCTTTTGTTTCTCCCGGGCAATCTCTTTTAACTCGCGCTCTTGTTGCCGCTTCCGTTCTTCATATTCATCGGTTTCTAATTCTTGAATCCGCAGCCGTTCATAGTCATAATCAGCCGCTTCCTGTTCCCGTTCTTTAGCAACGGCTTCATCTTGCTCTTGCACCAAACTGTCAAATTCTTGTTGTTCTTTTTGCCATGCTTTGCGCTTTTGTGTCTGGTCCATTTCAATGGCTTCTTGTTGTAAAGCCGCCTGATGATCCAGTAGAGCTAACTTTTCTTGATGTTCTTGGGTAAGAATGTGCAGCGCATCGGCAACCACTCGAATTTGGCGTAATTCTTCGAGGCGATCGGTTTCAATGGAAATCGCCCGTTTGAGTTCGTCCAGTTTAGCGGTTTCTGTGCTTAGTTTCTCCGCCAATTGGGTGACAATACTCCCAAAATCCAGTTGGAGATCCGCTAACCCTTTAACAATGGTATCAATGGTGTAAGTTGAGGCAACAGCGAGGAGTTCTTGATTTTTCGCTTTTTCCGCTTCCTCCTCTTTCGTGGCGACTTTAGAAGCAGTCCCTTGGCGACTGGCGAGAAGTTGTTGAAATTGGGCTAAAATTTGAGCTTTACTGTCTTTAACCGGGGTTTGGGACATCATTTTTCCTCCTATTTACGATAGTTTAGAGACTGAACGGTTAAGCAACACCCGGCAGGGGATCAATCCCCCGCCTGTAGAGGCGCTTCGCGAAGCGCCTCTACAGTCGGTTAAAACCCGACTAAAAACATCACTCTATACTATAAGATTTTCAGTCGGTTTCAACCGACTTGAGCTATTAGACGGGGGTTTGAACCCCCGTCGGTTGTTACCCCTTTACTCTAGCTGACGGTTGGAGAGAATCTGGAGAATGGCGTTACAGCGATCGCATCGGTTACCTTGCCAGCAAAAACACTCATCCACCACCTGCAAAAGCATCGCTCTCATTTGGCGATTTTGCTTTAATAAGGCAGCATAATTCTGCTGAACCGAATTAACCACTAGATGCAAATGTTGAAAATCTTCACTGAGGAGTTGTAAATCATTTAACGTATCCGTGCGAATCTCCTCAATTGTCGTCAGATTTCCCTTCAACTGATTTTCCCAGACGGACTGGCGGGTGAGGTTGGCAATTTTTTTCATGAATTTATCTAAAACCCGGTGAAGGGAGAGATGCTTCACGCATCTCTCCGTTGTTTTATCTCCTCTTAAGCCCCCCTTAAGAAGGGGGGTTGGGGGGATCTCTATGCCAGTTTTCAATCTAATCAGATAGGAACGATCCCCCTAAATCCCCCTTAAGAAGGGGGACTTTGACCCCAAAATTCTACCTCAATCGCTTCAGAAAACGATCCCCCTAAATCCCCCTTAAGAAGGGGGACTTTGATCCCAGAACTCTACCTCAATGGCTTCAGAAACGGTATATCCGGTATTTTGCAACAGTCTAATTAACCATTAGCAAGGGCCGGTTCCCGCATCAATTCATCAGAAACTGCCCCAGGCAATGCCATCTCTCCCGAAGTTGGACGCTCCAAATGCGCCGCCATCAAACAAGCAATTTCAGCCGGAGGTAAATTATCCAAACAAACCATTTCTCGGGTTCCTTCTAAGTCAATCATCCGACTCAGATTTTGGGGGTCAGATAAGACGATCGCCGCTTGTTCCACCATCTCCCAATCGGACCGTTCAATCCAGTCCCATTTCAGGCTATAATAATTAATCGGTTTAATCACCCCATTCTCATCCGGCTTTTGTCCAGAATGCTT
>CAYUEH010000025.1:9840-20098 GCA_964442465.1 uncultured Laspinema sp.
TGGAATCTGCTGAATTCTGTGTTTTATCTTTGGCCATATTGAGTAACCTCTCTCCGATGAATTGCACCGGATTATCGAATCACTGGACGAGGGGTAACTGGGGCGGAATTGGGATATTTATAACCCGGTTCTTCTCCGGGACGAGACTCAGTTTTAGCCGCCTCCGGGTGGGGATATCGTTCTACCCAAGGGTTGCCATTGGTCCCCCGAACTGACTCCGAGGAGGAGACGCTTTGGGCACTTTGCAAAACCGCCAGCAGATTTTGTAACAGTTCGATGTGGGCTGGGGTAAAATGGATGGTGAACCCCGAACCATCTCGGGCATAACCCGGACAAATGAGGGAGGCGGCACCTTGGTCGTCATGTTTGGCAATATAAAGCCAGTCCCCGTCTTCGAGCTTATAGTGAGTATCAGTCCAGGTTTTGAGCATGGTTCCTCTCCTGTCTTGTTTGTGTGGCACCCTCCCTTATGGCGCTGTGGATTGGCCCAAACCCGTCTGTACCCTGCTGTACCGTGGCTTTTACTAGGTCTAGCGTGTCAGCCGGAAAAAGGTGGGAACTCCTACTCCATCCCTAGCGCCTGTGAAGTTGATGTATTTTTCAACTAAACCCAGTTTAGCGCGGCTTGATTTTTTCGTCAACCCTAAAGTTGATTTTTTTTTCAAAGTCGCCTACAATGCAGATGTAGTGGGAATTTAAAGACGTGGAACAGAGTTTTGGTAAACTAATTCGTCAAGCACGCAAGGACAAGGGATATAGCCAACGGGAGCTTGCCAAGCTTCTGGATGTGGACTTTACCTACTTGTCCAAGCTGGAAAACGATCGCGCAGACTATGCACCTAAAGAGGAAGTGATTCGGTCTTTGGCGCGGAATCTGGATTTGGATGAGGAGGAGTCTATCGTCCTCGCCGGTCGTCTTCCGCAACGGTACGAGGAGTTTCTCAAGCAAAATTATAAAGCGATGCCTGCACTGTTGCGGCGGATGCGAGAAAATCCTGATTTTGCAGAGAAGGTGTTTCAGCAGGTGGCAAGCGAGGGGGAATAATCTTGAGTATTTTTAAGCCGTATCGCTATTATCGCAAAGAAGCGATCGAGTATCAGGCGAATAATGTACTCAGGCGAATGGCACAGCGCGGGGACCAATTTGCTCCTTCCTGGCCGTTTGACGTGACTTTGGTTGCGGATTTTTTTGACCTCGGGGTGATTTGGGAACGGATTCCACCGGATGAACAAGGGGCGATCGCGGCGAGGATTCTCCCCCTGCAACGCTGTATCGAGATTAATGAAGAGATTCTCGATAAACCCCAGGGATTCCAGGAATCCACCCTGGCACATGAAATCGGCCATTGGGTGCTTCATATTAATCATGAGGCAGCAACGGAAACGGGCGATCGCCTCATCACCAACCTCACCCCAGCAGATGAACCCTTTGTCTGCCGGGGGAGTCGGGACGTGAACAGTCCCCTGAGTCATGCCTCGGTGTTAGAGTCTATGGAGTGGCAGGCGCAGTATTTTGCCGGTTGCCTGCTGATGCCGAGACGAATTTTAGAAGAGAAACGCCAAGGACGGGATTTAACCTATTGGTCTCACTTATATGAAATGCGAGAAGAATTGGGGGTGAGTATCTCTAATTTGGTGAATCGCCTCCAAGATTTAGAGTGGATTTACTTGGATAAGAAAACTCGCAAGCGGGACATCTATCCAGGAAAGGCACTGGTTTCTTAAGTTGGGTTCAGGATGAAAAGCGATCGCAGTTTTCCAGGGTGGGAGGCGATCGCTTTTTGGTTTTCTAGCGTTTCGGGGTTAATACAAAGCAACCAAGATACTTTGGGTTTGAGGACCGGCAATGCCATCGGCATGGATGAGGCGATCGCGTTGCAATGCGATTACTGCTGCCTCGGTGAGTTGTCCATAATAGCCGCTGATGGGTCCTGTATAGTATCCTAAGTTCCGTAAATTTGCCTGAAGAGAAACCACCGCAGAACCCTGAGACCCCCGACGCAGGGTTTCTCCGGCGAGAGTCACCGAATCCGGTGTTTTTGCAAGTTTTAACCGGGTTCTGGGACCGGCAACACCATTGATGGGGATATGGTAATCCTGTTGTAAGTGCATTACTGCATCTTCCGTCAATGCACCATAGTAGCCGGTAGCGGGACCTTGAAAATAACCGGCAGCGATTAATTCTTGTTGTAATTGCACCACCTGTGCCCCGCGATCGCCTCGTTGCAGCGCACCCCTGCCGTAATCATAGAGGGGGCGATCGCCCGTGAGGGGAGTCCCATTGGGATTCGGGGAAGCGGGACGAGGAGTCAAAGGTTTTTGCCCTTGATAACAGCCGATTTGAGCAATTGTTGAAGCGTTAATCGCACCATCACCCACCCCAGCACTTTCCAGTTCCCATGTTAAAACCGCTTGTTCCGTCATGGGTCCATAGAAACCGGAAACGGGTCCGTGAAAATAACCCGTTGCCTTCAACATCTGCTGAACACAAGTGACGAGGGGTCCACTATCTCCTCGTCCCAGTCCTTGTGGGGGAATCATTTGGGAGGCGACTGCCTCTTGCATCAGACTGAAGAGAGAGAGACTCAGGGCGATCGTTACCCTGTAACGGTCAGAACTTACGCAATTTTTAACATTAAACCCTAAATGTAGAGGCGATTCGCTTTTCGTCTCTACAGATTCGAGGGCCAAAACCGCCTGTAAATATGCTAAATTTTCCATGATAGTTATTCAGGTTAATATCCGTAAAAATTCAAAGGGTTATCAAGGTTTTCAGTGGGAGTGTAAAGCTGTTGTCCAATTCGGGTCAAGGTACGTTCCTGGGAAAAATCTGGACTCTAGCTTAGATCCAGGTCCTGAAAAGGATTGCACCAATGATTGAGTTGCGCTCCTATCACTTTAGCCTGATTATCCCGTAGAATCATCACTGGGGTTTGGAAATGACACCGGGATGGATCGGCATAACCCACGCGGGTGGAAGAGAACCCGAAGAAGTTTGTGGGATTGGCTGTAAGTTTTGGATATTTTATTTTTTGGACTTCCCTTACAAAAAAACGGATCGTTCCTCGGTTCAATTCTGCAAAAAAAGGGACAAGGCAGTGCCTTGTCCCTGGGATTAAATCCGGTCCGGTGGTTCTAGGAGGTCGGTACCGGATGAGATAGAGAGGGGTTTTTCCGGTTGACTTTACCCCTCTGTTCCGGGTGACTATTGTCCGGGTCCGACCCTGTTGGATCCGGGACGATTTCCTCGGCGATTCCCATTATTGCCTTGACGGTTCTCGCGGTTTTCGCGACGCTGTTGCATGGATTGGGCAAACTGCTGCCGTTGTTCTGGGGTGAGAACGTTGCGAATGGCTAACATTTGCTCGAACTGCATTTGTCCGATTTCTTGCCGCGCCTGGAGAATTTGATTGTGTTGATTTCGCAGGTCGTTATCGCTGGTATTGCCCCCCATCATTTGACTCATGCGTTCCATGTTTTGACGCATTTGGTCGCGGCTGGCTTCCATCTGAGTTTGGTAGCGATCGCGAATGGCTTGGATTTCTTGCTGTTGCTGCTCTGTGAGATTTAACTGTTCGAGCCAGCCTTGTTTTCCGGACCATTGACCGCCCCCTCCAGAACCTCGACCGGGATTGTTTCCCCCGGGACGTTGAGCGATGGTTTGTTCTGCAAAGGCTTGGGGTGCAGCATAAGCGGCAGTGGTAGTTCCCAGGGCAAGCATTAAAGCGGCGAACAAGGAAAGACGAGAGACAGACATAATTAAAGCCTCACTTAATTTGCAATGTAGTGTGTTTTTTTTACTTGAAAGTTTAGACCGGGTTCAAGACCAAAAGGTTCTTGAGTTAACCTGAATTTTTTGAGAGTTGAAAAAAGCCCATTGAGGTTAAAGCTGAAACCCACATTAATCGGTATCCGAGCCGGAGATACTTTCTTCTTCGACCAACAGCCAATCATGAGTAGGGTCGAGCATTTCATCTGGCAAGATCCCATTCCAGGTATATTCCATGAAGGATTCAATCTGAACTAAATCCATAGGAGGAGAAGGTGAAAGTATCCAAGTTTTCATCCCCCAAACGGCGAAGGATAAACTAGCAGCAATTGAGGGAATAATCAGCCATAAAATGCGGGGGGAGTAACGCATTGCCCTTGAGCGATCGCCTGCAATGGATGCTATAATTTGTTCTTCTAACTGCGGGGAAGCGGGGGGAATATCCGGGCGATGTTGACGTAAAAATTTGACGAGACAGTCGGGTTTTTCTGGGGGTTGATTCATAGTTGCACTCCTTCGGATTCCAGAAATTTTCGCATAGATGCTCGGGCATGAAACAACCGGGATTTAACCGTTCCTACCGGGATGTTCATAATTTGAGCGACATCCTTTTGCGGGAGGTCTTCGAGGTCATGAAGCACCAAAACCGCCCGATGATCGAAACTTAAACTGTCTAGTCCGCGTTGCACTAAATCCTGGTAATGTAAGTGCATCAAATCGGGGGTTTCGGACTGGGGAGGCCGATCGCGGCTGCTGTCCTCTTGGAGCAAGGCGATGGATCCCCGATGTTGGGCCTGTTCTTTGACAAACCCTTGACGGCGATCGGTGGCCACATTCCAGGTAATCCGATACAGCCAAGTGGAAAAGTAGGCGGGTTGCCGGAGTTTCGGTAATCCTTTCCAGACTTTTAAAAACACCTCCTGTACCAAGTCATCGATCTCCGGTGCACCACAGAGTTGGTACAGGGTCGATCGCACCTGATGTTGATAGCGCCGGTATAGCTGACCAAAACAGTCCTGGCTTAAGAGGCGATCGCCCCCAGGGAGACCCCTGTTTTGACAACACTTTACCAGGTCCGAATCGGATGGCTCCTTTGTAAATACCTTTGCTGACACGGTGAGCACCTGTGACTTTTTCCTCAAGGATGTGGGAATTCTGAGGGTTTAGACCCGAGGGTAACTTTAAAGGTTCAAACTCTCGGGCTTGCATACCAGGGGAGATTGGGGAATCCTAAACCTAGGGCATCTCAGTCCCACGGCTCGGCCAATGAGGGGCCACTTTGGCCGGAAATAGGGGTTGACAATCGGGTTGGTTGTGACGACCAACGGTCTTCGGGACTCCTTCACCTCCGTCATCTTAATTTAACCCCTTTCGAGGTGACGACCAACGGTCTTCGGGACTCCTTCACCCCCGTCATCACGAACTCACCCGTTTAGGGGTGACTACAAATGGTCTTCGGGACTCCTTTACCCTCGTCATCAAGAACTCACCTCTTTCGGGGTTAGGGAGCGAATTTTGTCCCCGAGCGTCTTATGGACTGGAGCTAAACTAACTATGTAATTTTTTAAACAAGGGCGTCTAGATGGAGGGTTCTGAGTTAAGCTAGATAGAGCAAAGAAAGAGTTTAATAAAAAATTAAGGGTGAAGTTGGCTGACCCTTATGACAAGAGGAGCAAACCGATGACATTTACGCTTAAAAAACTGTATGGCAAAAAAGAAATCCGTTCGGCAATTGAGGGGTGCGTGACCGCAGTGGATAGCCCGCTCGCTCTTATGGATACAGGAGGGGCGGTTATTGTAGGGGATCTGGATGCAAATTTCAGTAAATACCCGGTTGTGGTCAATGGAGAACTGATCGGGTGGGTTTGTGGCGGGGAAAAAGTCTGTGCGATCGCCTCAATGATTTCTTGTTTGGCAACCCAAGAGGTGGAAAAAAAAGCCTTAGCCCGAGAAGTTCTAGGAAAATATCGAGAGTTAACTCTACTCTATAACATTTCTGAAAAAATCATCGGCAGTTTAGACATTAAAGAAATTGCCACGATTGTACTGGAAGAAGCCCAACGGGGCATTAAAGCCAGTAGTGGGGCGGTGATGTTGTGGGAGGAAGGGAGCGATCGCCTAGAATCCATTCAGGCATTCGGTCCGGCAGGGGGCTGTTTCAGCGAACTAGGGGCGACGGCAACCCTGGTGAATCGGGCGGTGGAGACGGGACGCGGAGAAATTGTTAATGATATTTTATGGGAGTTGGACCCAGAATCAGGGTTGAATAAACCTCCGGGTGTGGCTTCGGTGATGTGTGTCCCTTTGAAAACCAAGGAAAAAGTCATCGGGGCGATCGCGATCGGCAACCGGGAATCTCTCGGCTATACCGCCGAGGACTTAAAATTATTGACCGCCTTAGCTTCCCAAGCGGCGAGTGCGATCGCGGCTTTAGCCCATGAAAACAAACTCCAAGAAAGCCGCAGGCAGGCGATTTTATTTCGCTTGGCGACCCAAATTCGCCAGTCTTTGGAACTGAGTAGCATCTTAGAAACAGCGGTTACTGAAATTCGCAACCTGTTACGGGTCGATCGCTGTTTGTTCGCTTGGTATAAACCGGCCAAATCGAACATTAGATCCTGGGAATCGTCGGAACCGGATGAGAGGCCCCCAGAACCGCCCTCAGAACAGTCCTTACGACACCATCCCGGGCATCTCACTCACTTAACCCTGCATACTTCAGATTATTGGCAAGTGATTAACGAAGCCAAGCATCCCGCTTTACCGAGTTTGATCGGCGACTACGCCACCAGCGAAGTTGGGGGATTGGCATCGAAACTGGTGCAGATGGAAATTGTGCGAGTGGATGATGTGACGAAATCAACCGATTCGGTGATGCGGCAGTTTTTTCTCAAACAAGATGTGAGTTCAATCTTGGCTGTTCCCATCGAGACTCGACTGGGGAAAATGGGGTTTGTGGCCTGTGCCAATAGTAGCAAAATTCGGCCTTGGAGTGATGATGAAATCGAACTGTTAGAAGCCGTGGGCAATCAACTGGCGATCGCCATCGACCAAGCCCAACTCTATCAACAAAGTCTCCACAGCGCTCAAGTTGCCCGGGAAAAAGCCGAAGAACTGGAAAAAACCTTGGTGGAATTACAGCAAACCGAAGCCCAACTGGTGCAGAGTGAAAAGATGTCTGGACTCGGACAGTTAGTGGCTGGAATTGCTCATGAAATTAATAATCCGGTGAATTTTATTCATGGCAATCTGGTTCATGTGAATAACTATACCTTAGAACTCCTGACTGTCCTCCATCTCTATCAAAAATACTATCCGGAACCCGTACCAGAACTGGAACAGGCGATCGAAGAAATGGATGTGGAGTTCCTTGTGGATGACTTGCCCAAATTGCTCTCCAGTATGAAGTTAGGAACCGACCGAATTCGGGCGATCGTCCAAAGTTTGAGACTCTTCTCTCGCGTGGATGAATCGGACATGAAGCGGGCTAATATTCGAGATGGGATTGAGAGTACCTTAATGATTTTACAGCACCGTTTAAACGCTCAACCGGGACGGTTGCCGATTAAACTGATTTTTGAAGATGGGGACCTGCCTATGGTGGAGTGCTATCCGGGTCAACTGAATCAAGTATTTATGAACCTGATTGCCAATGCGATCGATGCCTTGGAAGAAGCCATGTCCTCCGGTAAAGGGAGTAAATCCAAAATCTTGCCGACCCTCCGGATTCGCACTGAACGGGTTGATTTTACCGAGTTCGATAGCGATGGCGAACCCTTGGAAAATTTGGGTTCTCCCCGGGTGCGGATCACCATTGCTGACAATGGCATTGGCATGACGGAAAACGTGCGCCGGAGACTGTTTGATCCCTTTTTCACCACCAAAGCAGTCGGTAAAGGGACGGGGCTCGGCTTGTCCATTAGCTATCAGATTGTGGTGGAAAAACACGGAGGAACCTTAGAGTGTATTTCTCAACCCAATCAAGGAGCGGAATTTATCATCGAACTGCCAATTTTCCAGTCCCCAAGCCAAGGGACTGTGAGTTTTTTGGACAGGAATCCCGGGGTGAGTGAACCTAAAACGGTGGTCCATCACATCCAAAATTGCTAAAAATTTTTGAGTGTTCTATAGTAAAGCATTAATATCCGTCGCCAAAATTTGAGGGGTCCAGCATCTACGACATCCCTGGCAATCGGCGCCTTGCGCAGACGGTTTAGGGGCGCTCATCTCCAAGGCGGTATTTTGTTGGTTCTGGAAGTCCCTATCTCCGGGGCGATCGCTGTGGCGAATACAACAGGGAGTTTAAGGGCGATCGCGCTGAGTTCAAAAGCAGCGATCGCCCAAATTATCCTTACTACAATTACCCAATTCCCATGACTCATCCGAAAATTTCTCTCTCCATTCCTGGCTATCAAATCACGGAAGAAATTCAAGCGGGAAGCAAAACCCTGATTTATCGAGCGATTCGTAAATCTGACCAAAAACCCGTGATTTTAAAAGCCTTAGCTTCGGAATATCCGACCCTGGAAGAATTGGCCCGGTTAAAGCATGAATATGAAATTACCAGCAATTTAGAGATCAATCGGATCATCAAACCCTTGGCGATCGAACCCGTTCACAATACCTTGATGCTGGTTTTTGACGACCAAGGGGGTCAGTCCCTCAAACAACTCCTCCTGCATCACAAACTAGGACTAGAAACTTTTTTACAAATTGCTATTCAGCTTACAGAAACCCTCGGAGAACTGCACCAAGCTCAAATCGTTCATAAAGATATTAAACCCTCCAATCTGATCATTCTGAATCACCCTCAAAGATTGAGCATTAGAATTACTGACTTTAGCATTGCCACCCGCCTCTCCCGCGAAACCCAAACCCTCAACCCTCATCCCACCCTCCTGGAAGGAACCCTCGCCTATATGTCCCCGGAACAAACCGGGCGGATGAACCGATGTTTAGACTATCGCACCGACTTCTATTCATTAGGGATTACCTTTTATGAAATGCTGGCAGGTCAATTGCCGTTTATCACTGAAGACCCGTTAGAATTAATTCACTGTCACATTGCCAAACAGCCGGTCTCTCTACAGGGTTTAATGCCGGAAATCCCCCGGGCTTTGACCGAGATTGTCATGAAATTAATGGCGAAAACTGCCGAAGACCGTTATCAGAGTGCTTATGGAATTAAAGCAGATTTAGACTACTGTTTAACTCATTTAAACGACGGGGATGCCCTCCAAAACTTCAAGCCGGGACAATGGGATAAAAGTGGTCAATTTGTCCTTTCCCAAAAACTCTACGGACGCGATCGCGAAGTAGCCAGCCTCCTAGAAGCCTTTAATCGCATCGCCTCGGTTTCCGGGGAGAGTCAACCCGACCCCTCAACGAATTTCCTCCAGTTAGGAACTGCTGAACTAATTTTAATTGCCGGATATTCTGGCATTGGCAAAACCAGTATTGTCTATGAAGTTCATAAACCCATTGTTCGGCAACGGGGGTATTTCATCGCCGGAAAATTTGACCAGTTTAAGCGGGATATTCCTTACGCTTCTCTGATTCAAGCCTTCCAATCCTTAATTCAACAATTACTCACTGAACCCCCGGGAAAAATTGCCCAATGGCAACAAAAACTCTTAGCAGCCGTGGGCGAAAACGGTCAAATGATTATTGATGTGATTCCCGAAGTGGAATCGATTATCGGCAAACAGCCGCCGATTTCTCCATTAGGACCGAGTGAAGCTCAAAATCGATTTAATCGGGTGTTTAAAGACTTTATTCATGTGTTTACCCAACCCGAACATCCCCTGGTTGTATTTTTGGATGATTTACAATGGGCAGATTCGGCTTCCTTAAAACTCCTGGAATTGCTGATGACCGATGCGGAAAGTCATCACTTATTAATGATTGGGGCTTATCGCGATAATGAAGTGAGTCCTACCCATCCCTTTATGCTCACAATTGAGGAAATTGAGAAGATGGGGGCTCAGGTCACCACCATTGAACTCGAACCTCTAGGAGTCACCCATGTCACCGCGTTGATTGCTGATAGCTTTAGTTGTAGTCAAGAGCAAGCCAAATCCTTAGCTGAACTGATGTTTAAAAAGACTCAGGGAAATCCGTTTTTCTTGACGCAATTGCTCAAATCTCTCCATCGAGAACACTTGCTTTCCTTTGATTTTCATCAAGGGGTTTGGCAGTGGGATATAGAGCAGATTCGCCGGATTGGGATTACGGATAACGTGGTGGAGTTAATGGTGGGTAAGATTCGCCAATTTAGCGAAAGCTCCCAAAATGCCTTGAAATTGGCCGCTTGTATTGGCAACCGCTTTGATTTGAATATTCTAGGGATTGTTCGAGAGCGATCGCCGGCTTTGACGGCGGGGGATTTGTGGGAAGCCTTACAAGAAGGGTTAGTGTTACCCTTAAGTGAAACCTATAAAATTCCTACGGTTTCCGACGATTTGGAAGGAATTGAAGTCAGTTATCAAT
>CAYUEH010000026.1:0-16560 GCA_964442465.1 uncultured Laspinema sp.
AGTAACGACTTCAGTCGTTCTCTTTCTTAGTTCGTAGTAACGACTTCAGTCGTTCCCCCTCCCCCAGGAGAACCAATGAAGTACAATTCTCTAAAAGCACCTGGAATTCCAGTGCTTTTGGTGAATCCTCCGTTCCCCGAACTCCTCCTAACCCTTTCTTCTAATAGACTGGCACATGACATTTATCTCGATTGTCTACGCCCTCTTTCTCCTAAGCATCCTGGGTATCTACTGGACCGTTAACAAACAGCGATCGCGCCTGTGGATTCTGTTAATCGCCAGCTTAGTCTTTTACACCTCCCTCCAGGTGGAATATATTCCCCTGCTGCTGCTAGGGACTTGGATTAACTACCGCATCGGACGGGCGATCGCCAAAACCTCCGAACGTCAACCCAACCCCCAAACCTGGCAACTTGCCACCGACGACTGGCAAACTCAATTTGCCGCATGGGAACGCCGCCGCCTCATGGGATTATGGGGTGGTATCCTCTTCAACATCCTCCTCCTCGCCGGATTCAAATACATTCCCTTCATCTTCAACACCCTAGGGACCTGGTTTAACCTCCCCGGAGCCCAAGAAACCGCCACCTGGTTTCAACAGAACATTCTCCCCCCATTGGGACTGAGTTTTTTCGTCTTTGAATGCATCGCCTACCTCATCGACGTTTATCGCGGTTCCCCCGCCTCCGCCCAATTTCTGCGCTTTGCCTCCTATAAACTCTTCTTTCCCAAACTCATCTCCGGACCCATCACCCGGTATCATCACTTCCAACGACAACTCAAAACCCTAATTTTCCCCTCCTCCCATGACTGGGTAGAAGGACTCTGGTTGATTGCCTGTGGCGCATTCAAAAAAGGCGTCGTAGCCGATCGCCTAGGAATCTTCGTCACCCTCAGCTTTGAAAACGTCCAACGCGCAGGCAGCGGTGACCTCTGGCTTGCTACCATAGCCTATGGATTGCAACTGTTTCTCGACTTTAGCGGTTACGTCGATATCGCCCGAGGCAGCGCCATCCTCCTCGGATTCAACCTCCCCAAAAACTTCAACTTCCCCTACTTCAGCACCAGCATCGCCGACTTTTGGCGACGCTGGCACATCACCTTGGGAGATTGGTTAAGAAACTATCTGTATTTCCCCCTAGGCGGGTCCCGAGTCGGATTAACCCGCACCTGCCTCAACTTAATCATCGTCATGTTAATCGCCGGAATATGGCATGGTGCCGCCTGGGGATTCATCCTCTGGGGTGCAGTCCACGGCATCGCCTTAGCAGTCCATCGCCTCACAGACATCCTCTCCAAACGAGTCGAGGGGTTAAAACTCCTCTGGAAAACCATCCCCGGCATACTCTTCAGTTGGTTTCTCACTCAAACCTTCGTCTTTTTAGCCTGGATTCCCTTCCGCCTCCCCAACCTCCGAGAATCCGGATGGGTGATGCGGCACTTCTGGGGACATACCGGAGACATCCAATTCACCCAGAAAGTCTATCTGGAAACCCTAGGCTTGCAGCGCATTGAAGTCACCTTATTGTTAGTCTTAATTTGGCTAATCATGACCCTAAGTTACGCCATGAATCGCGGCTTAAAATTGCAACTAAACTGGCCCATTAAAATAGCCTTAGTTCCCCTTTGCCTCTATACGGTCTGGATTTTCGCCCCAGAAGGCGGCTTACCCTATATCTACTTCGATTTTTAACCCCAGTTCGTAGTAACGACTTCAGTCGTTATCTTAGTTCGTAGTATAGCGCTTCTCATCTCCATAAGGTACAGACCCTCACCCCAAACCCCTCTCCCAGAACGGGAGAGGGGCTTTGAAAAGTACCTCATCAGTCCGGGAACCGCTATAACGACTTCAGTCGTTATCTTAGTTCGTAGTATAGCTAGTCTAAATCAGTTTGACAATGGATCCAAGGCTGAAAGTCTTGGAGTGCGAGCATCTTGCTCGCTATCTTTATGTCAAATTCATTTAGGGTCGCTATATAGCGGTTCCCGGACGCTGATGGTACAGATATGATGAGGAGTGCGAGCATCTTGCTTGCTTTTTTTCGAGCGAGCAAGATGCTCGCACTCCTAAAGAATGTATCGCATCACTTTGGTAAAAATAACGACTGAAGTCGTTATCTTTTTGAGTTCGTAGTAACGACTTCAGTCGTTCCCTCCCCCTATTAAATACGCTTTAAACAAAACCTGAACGGCAAACAGAGACAATCCATTCCCGGTCACTTTTTCAATTAACCCCCGCTTCTTCAAAGACTGTACCGCCTTCAAAAACTCAGCATCAGACAAAGCCAACTCAGCCGGTTTTTGAAAAATATCCGCTGCTTCCTGGTTCGCCAACCACCGAATCACCAGTTTCTCCGACTCCGACAACCGTTGATAATACCCTTGTAATCGGGATTCTAAGTCTCCGAGAAAGAGACTGGGATAGGATAAGAAGCGATCGACACTGCCATCAAATAAATCTTGAATCGTAGAGGCAATGATATTTAACCAGGAAGGATTACCGCCATAAATCCGAATCAGTTCCCCCCATTTATCGGAATCAGTTAATCCTTTAGAGTCCAAAATATCTACGGCAGACTCTCCTAATCCCCCCAAATTTAGACTCCGACAGTGACGATTTTCTCTTTCTAGGCTGACGATTTCCGTAGGGGTTTCCCAACTGAGGAGAAGGAAGCAACTATTATGAGGCGATCGGGCAATTTGTTCCCAAAATTTGCCATAGTCTTGACAATTCGGCAGATAGGTTCCCGCTAATTCCCCACTGGCAAAGAGTTCTTGTAACTCATCGAGGATAATCAGGCAAGAGTTGGAACGCAGATAATCAATCAAAGAAGGCAGTGGGATTTCTCCATTTGCCGATAAAAACTCAGTTAATTGAGTTGTGAGGCATGGCAGCGTCAGAGTATTGGTACAGTTGCGCCAGAGAATACAGTCAAAATTCTCTTTAATCTGTTCCACCATTTCTCTAGCAAGGGTAGTTTTACCCATTCCCGGCAAACCACAGAGATTGACAATGCGGATTTTGTCATCAAGTATCCAACCTTTGAGCCTTGTTATCTCATTGCTACGGTTGTAAATAGGAGCAAATTCCGGCGCTTCGGTGAAGTCGTAGCGTTTTTTGGCTTTTTGGTTGGAGGGGGTGGAGGGCGATCTGGTTTGAGTTGCTTCCCTAGAGGGCCTATTCTCTCCACAAAGATTGATGCTACTTCGCACAAATTTACTATGTAGTACAAAATTATTACTTACATTTGAATTTGATATAGAAACCCGTTCAAGGGTAGCGCGGAAGTTAGATTTATTAACTTTTTCCTCTAATTCTTCTGAGAACAGTTGCCATAAAGTGCCAGCTACCCTTTTAACATTCGCTTCAGTACAGTGATATTCCTCCGCGATTTCCCTGTATTTTTGACTATTCCAGACCCCTGCTAATACTGCCTGTTGCAAACTATTTAAGTGGGACCCTGTTTTGGTTAGCAGTAACTCATCGGCCCATTGCAGGACTTCTTGGACATCCATAGGCAACATACATAGTAAATTTTAACAATTTTACTACTTTTTTTGTCTTTTTGCAACCTTTTACAGCTAATTGTTACTTTCACAAGACGATAGGGCTTTTAAAAGTCAACGCAACTCTACACCAATCTAGCCTTAAATTGACTTTACAATACCACCATAAATGTTTATGGTTTTAAAGAAATCAAAAAAAATTCAAGCTCGTAATAATAATTTTTTGGCCAAAATACTGCCTTCCAAACCAAAAGCATAAAATTCATCACCGAGATTAATCAAAACCTAATAAATTTCTCACTAATCCAGTCACCAAATTTGTAATTGAGTCAACTAATTGAGGTAATATAATGCAAGGCAAAAATTTCGGACACTTAAAAAATGAAATTGATTTAGCGCAATTAATTGCCACTCCGCCCATAGGGGATTGCCCTTATACCCTATTCTTAGGTGCAGGTGCTTCAGTCTCTTCAGCTATTCCCTCAGCAAATGGCATGGTTAGAGAATGGCAAAAATCTTTATACAAGTCATTAAAAAGGCCCAAGTATGTCGCTGAAGAGAATTTTGAACATTGGTTAAATACAGAATATCCCAATTGGCGCGAACAAAAAACGAGAGAGTATAACCAAAGCGATTATTCTCTTTTGTTTACCTATCGTTATCAGCAACCTTTAGAGCGAAAAAACTACCTTGAGCAGCTTATTGAAGGGAAACAACCGGCTTTTGGATATGTTTATTTAGCCAGTCTAATTGCCGCCAAGCGGTTAAATCGAGTTTTAACCCTAAATTTTGATGATTTAGCCAGCGAAGCTCTAGTTAAATATTATGGCATCAAACCGATAGTCTGTCCTTTTGATGCCAGCATTTCCGAAATAGCCGTTTCCAAGCAAAAACCTAAAATTATTAAATTACATGGGGATTTTTTGTATGACGACATCCGCCGATTTGATGACTTGCGGAATAGCGCCAGAATGCAATCGTATTTCCCCAAAAGTATGCAAGAAAATATTGAAGACAAAATGAAGGAAATGACGAGAGGCTATGGCTTAATCGTCGCCGGTTATTCTGGAAACGATGGCTCGATTATGAGCGCCATTAGTGATTTGCTCAAAAATCCAGAATATTTAACCTATGGATTACATTGGTGCTTGCATAAACCCCGTAAATCTGAGCAGTCCGTAGAAATACCGCCTAAATTGATTGAGCTTAAACAGAATTATCCCAATCAAGTTCATCTGTATGAAATAGAAAGCTTTGACAAGCTCATGGAAGAAGTGCATTTAGAATGCAGAAGTCAACTTCCTCATGTTTTAGTACAACCGCATCCTCATAATCTAGTCGTCGAATTTTATGAATCAGTTCGAGGCGGAAGTAGTGAAATTTTAAGTGACCAAATGAGGCAGTACCTTTACGACTTTGTAGAATCCTTAGAAAAAATCAGGACCCCTGAGTATTCTATCATCAAAGCGGAGTTGAAGTGGGAACTCGGCGCAAGTCAAAGAGGGCAAGGATATGAAGAAGCTGCCTTACAATTTTTTGTAGATGGTTATGCACTGTTGGAAGAAGCCATGAGCCAGAATCTTCCCATAGAGCTAAAAGTGAAAGCCTTAAGAAGAAAATCTGGTCTTTGTATTGGGATTGCTAAATTAATTGAAAAAGGACATGAAGTCCCGACTTCCACTGAAGGTTCAACCCTCCCATTCTTTGACTGGCCCGAAGCCTTACAGGAATCTTTTAAAGTGATTAACGAAGGTTTTGAGATTTGTCAACACCCGGAAGCAGAAAAAATTCCCGCCCCTTTTAAAAGAACCTTTTCCTTTAACGGATGTTGTGCTTATTCCTTAAAAGGGGAATGGGAAAGCAAAGAGAAGGGATTAAATAAATTAGAGAACATTGAAGAACTCGCTCAAAAAGTGATTCCGTATATTCGGCATATCAAAAGTTTAGATCCGGAAGGAGAGCATATTCCTAAGCTCGTTAAGGACCCTGACTTCCATTATTTGTATGAAAATTCGCAAATCCTGAAAGCTGAAATTAATCAATCCCAAGTCTTAGCTTAAGGTGTCAACAGTTTTTTAGGAGAATGAAAGTGATGAGCAAGCAATATCGTATGCTGGTGATTACCGATCATAAAACTCATGGGAAAGGAGAATCAATTTATCCTTTATTAAAAGCAATGAGCAACAACCCCGTTTGTTCCTCGATTGAAGTGGCGAGTCGGGGCAAGCCAGAGAATCAAGGATTTTTCTATGATTATGACTCAACCGCCATCACCAGCTTAAGAGTTGACGATAATTTTGAATATCAAGAAGGTGGCGAAGATTTTTTAAAATCTGACATCAAAGCTAAACTAGAGGATTATGATGTAGTCTTTATCAGACTTGATAGACCCGTTCCTGATGAATTCTTGGATTTCATCACCACTCATATCCCCGAACATCGCGTGATCAATCGTCCGGAGGGAATTCGAGCTACCGGCTCTAAAGACTTTCTGCTAAACTTTCCTGAACTTTGTCCTCCCATCAAGCTTTGTAGTAGCCTCAGCGATATTTTAGACTTTTACAGTCAGTTTCCTGTGGTGTTAAAACCGCTGCGGAGCTATGGAGGCAAAGGCATTATCAGAATCATGGATGATACAGTCTGGGAAAATGAGACTCAATATCCCTTGACTGAATATCAGTCTGTCCTTGAAAATAATTTAAAAAATCAAGGCCAATACTTAGCCATGAAGTATTTAAAAAATGTAGGCCAAGGCGATAAGAGAGTCATCGTGGTCAATGGCAAAATTATGGGAACAACTCTCCGAATTCCGAAGGAAGGCTCTTGGATCTGTAATCTTTCTGCGGGTGGCTCTTCCAATTTTGCCGAACCGGATCAGAATGAAATAAAAATTGCAGATACAATCAGCCCGAGTATTGTCGAGCAAGGGGTGGTTATTTTTGGGTTTGATACACTGGTGGATGATACAGGAAATCGAGTCTTGTCGGAAATCAATACTTTAAATGTCGGCGGGTTATTGCAAGCCGAAATGCACTCGGGCAAACCCGTTGTGCAAGATTCGGCTAATTTAATGTGGGACTACATCTGTAAAAACATCACCTAGAATGACCACTCAATCAGTTTCTGGACCTTTTGGGTCAAATCCGCTCAAGACAGTCCAGAAACTCATAGGGTTTGGAGAAACAGGAGGTTATCAGTTATTTTATGAACGCATATCAAGAAGGGAATAAAGTTCAATTAATCGGCGGTAGATACCACATTCGTAACACTCTAGGTTGTGGCTCTATTGCCATTACTTATCTGGCTTTTGATGAAAAATGCAATAAAAATGTGGTGCTAAAAACTATTAAACCAGACTTATTGAATCAATTAACCAACTCAGAAATCAAAGACTTGAAACTTAAGTTTTTGCAAGAAGCCGTTAATTTATCCAGATGCAAGCATAGTAATATCGTTAAATTTTTAGACATTTTTCATGACAAAAAAACGGATTTAATATATATTATTATGGAGTATGTTGAAGGCAAAACCTTGGAAAGCTATAGAAAAATTTGGTCTCAGAAAGAGGCTTTAAAATATATTCAGCAAGTTGGAGATGCTTTAACTTATCTTCATCAACAAGGTATCATTCACCGCAATGTTAAGCCTTCTAATATTCTGTTGCAAAATGGTCCCCTGGGTAAAGTGATGTTAATCGGGTTTAGTGTAGCCCAATCCTTTAACAATAATTTAACCAATCTCCAAAGTGATAGTGCGGATAGTTTTACACCCAAAGAGTTATTTGGGCAAGAAGATGAAAAAGGTCCATTTACCGATGTGTATTCTTTAGCCGCCACTCTTTATTTTTTGTTGACCAAAGCATTACCTCCTTCGGTCCGAGATAGAACCTTATATTTACTCCGCCAAAATAATCAACATACAACCGAGTTAAGAGAACCCAAAGAAATCGTTGACACCGTAAGTGAATCTGTTAATCGAGCGATTATGAAAGGCATGGCAATTGAGGCCAAAGACCGATATCCTTCGATAGAAATCTTGCTGGAATCTTTAGGGATTCGGCATTACCTGCCCAAAAAATTAACCGAACAATTGAATAGTGCCTCGAATAAGTTGGATAAAATCAATCCGGTTATTACAATTATTAGCATTC
This sequence comes from uncultured Laspinema sp., assembly GCA_964442465.1. GTDB lineage: Bacteria > Cyanobacteriota > Cyanobacteriia > Cyanobacteriales > Laspinemataceae > Laspinema. The sequence continues at coordinate 7,658 of CAYUEH010000026.1, forward strand.
TAGTCGGAATTGGAGGGATGATTTTCGGGGTTTTGGGTGCATCTAACTCCACCTGCCCACCTTATGTTCAGGAGAGAGAAGCCAATCATCAGCTAACCCCTTAATTTTTACAGTTAACCAATTATTATTTAATGACTTTTTATAAACAAGCAAAATGATTCCACGTCAAGAGGAAATAAGATGAACTGGGTCTCGGGACATATCTTGCAAAACGGAAAATATGTAATTGATAAAGAGCTGGGAGAGGGTGGTTTTGGGACTACCTACCTAGCCATAAAAAGTCCTTTGGATAAAAAAATGGTTATTAAAACCCCAAAGGTCAAAAAAATAAACAGTTTCCATAGTGATGAGGAAAAACAAAAATACAAAGAAGATTTTAACCAAGAAGCTCTCAGAATGTCTCTGTGCAAGCATCCCCATATTGTCGAAATAGAAACCGTATTTACTGAAGATTCTCTGCCTTGTATTGTCATGGAATATATAGAGGGTGAAACTTTATGGGATGTGGTCAAAGATAAAGGACTTTTTCCGGAAAAAGATGCCTTAGTTTATATCAAACAAATAGCTAGTGCCTTACATACCATTCATGACAGAGGGCTAGTGCATAGAGATATAAAACCTAATAATATTATCCTGCGTGCTAATTCAAATAATGCTGTACTCATTGATTTTGGAATTGCAAGACAATATATTTCGGGTGCACCTTTAACCTCTTATAATACCGATGGATTTTCGCCCGTTGAGCAATATGATAATGACACAATTCAAGGGCCATATACTGATATCTATGCGTTGTCAGCAACACTTTACTACTTATTGGTAGGAGACCCTCCTCCTTTGGCTTGGATGAGACGCCCTGAAAGGTTAGTACCTCCCAAACAGCGTAATCCTCAGATTAGCGACGCAACCAATGAGGCTATTCTTAAGGGGCTGGAACTCGAAGCAGCAAACCGTCCTAGTTCGGTTCAAGAGTGGTTAGAAATGCTCCCGAAGGATACAGGCCCAGGCTCAGGACCAGACAAGGTTAAACCTTTTCATTTTGAAGTAGTCTATCTTGATGTCAGAGGGCAAGAGCGAAATCGAGAGCAACATGAAGCTAAAGTCTTTGAACAGGTTTTACGGGACAATCCAGTGTTAAAATTAGAAATGGTGAAGATTCCAGCGGGGACTTATTTGATGGGGTCACCGGAGCGTGAAATGGTCAAACATGAATCTAAGCCAAGTAACCTCACTGAGCGCCCACAACGCAAGGTCAACATTGATGCGTTTTTTATGAGTAGATTTCCAATCACTCAAGCTATCTGGAAATTTATCGCTCATTTACCCACAATTAAGATTGACTTAAATCCGGATTGTTCTCAGTTTCAACAGGATGAAAATAATCCCGTAGAGCAAGTTTCCTGGTTTCAAGCCCAAGAATTTTGTGATCGCCTATCTCATCTGACTCAACTCAACTATAGACTACCCAGTGAAGCCGAATGGGAATATGCTTGCAAAGCCGGGATGGAGAATAAACCCTTTCATTTCGGAGATACGATAACCACTAAATATGCCAACTATGATGGAACTGAATCCTATAATTATGAGCCAATGGGCGAGTTTCATAAACAAACTAAATCTGTAGGGATTTCTGGAGTAGCCAATGCTTTTGGACTCTCTGATATGCATGGGAATGTGTGGGAATGGTGTGCGGACCCCAAACATGATACTTATGAAGGAGCGCCGTTAGATGGCCGCTGTTGGGAGATAGAAGGAGTCGCAGATAATACCATTCTGCGAGTTTTACGAGGTGGGGCATGGGAAACCAAGGCGGGAGAATGTCGTGCCGCCAACCGAAAATTTGTGCGACCCAATCGGAGTCGGTCAAGTTTTGGATTTCGAGTGGCTTTATCCAATTTATTGTCTAAATAAAATAGAAATGGCTTGATGTTTGTCAAAATACTTCTAAGCTCTCCCGGTTTCGTATAGCGTTTCCCATAGTTATGAGGTACATTTTAGGAGTGCGAGCATCTTGCTCGCTATTGTCCAAAGCGAGCAAGATGCTCGCACTCCTTTAAATACCTGTACCTCATGAGTCCAGGAACCGCTATAATAAAGATTATTCGGTAATGTTTAAAACAGCCGATCGCCTATTAACTCCCCTCCCTAAAAAGCGATCGCCTTCCTCCTCCCTCTCAAAGTGGTCCCCGTCCCTATACTGTTGTTGTTTACCCCAGTTGGGTTTCCCAGAACGGCGATTATCTCATACATCGGGACTGACGCGGACCTGGGGACCGATCGCACCCAAATGGATTATAATCAAATAGAGCAACTCACTCAATACCAATGGAGGTCATGGGACATGAAATTAACAGCGACCGAGCAAGGATTGTTAATCCCCAAGGATATGTTAGGCGAAAACAAAGAATTTGAGCTTACCCAAGAACAAGATAAAATTATTATTACTCGCATCAAGAAAACCTCTTCTATTTGGCATTTAGGTTCTAATCCTGTGGACTGTGATATAAAGGATAGTGCCGTTAACCCCGACAATTATCTATATCAGCCATGAAGAATTTATATTTTTTGGATACCAGCTATATTGGAATTTTAGAAATCAGAAGTTACTCTAATCACACTAATCGACGCTCAATTTCTGAAGCACTAGCCGTCTCGAAAAAGAGTTCTAAGGCTTCAATTAAATTAGAACGAGCTTGTTCCACTGTGTCACCTTGAATCGCCAGATCTAGTTCGGGACATAAAGACACATATCCATTACCTTCTCGTTCAATGATGGCGGTAAATTGTTGAGTTTGTTTCATCTGCTTTTTTGGGGAAAATTTTAGAGTAATTATGTCCTAACTTTAGCATATTTTTATTAAAATTATAGCACATTCCAATTAAGGATTAATAAGGTAGAAGGTGAACCTCGATTGTGCATTTGCAACTCAGTCGGTTAGGAGACTCAATCCGATCGCCTCTTAATACCCGAAGCATCTCCTTTTCCTCATTCCTCATTCCCCGGGACTGGATGAACCAAACCCCCTGAAGTCGGTCCATCCTGTACCGGAATGGGACACCAGCCCCGCATAAAAAGCCAAAACCCTCGCCGAATCAAGATTTTCGGGATTTTTTTCGGAATCGCCAGTGGGAGGGTTTTTGTGGGGAGGTTTCATGGTATGGTTTGGATCAGCAAAATCAGCGTACCCAGTCTAAACGACCTACCCATTTTCAAGAAAGAGCGAATCATGTCCCTGTTCGTCAGTGTTTCTCTGTCTAGGTTTCAGCTAACTTGTCCACCGTAAGGGGTGGAGATGCTCTGCAATGGATGCTCGAACCTGAACGGTTAAGGCACGGTGGGATATGGATTAATGGGGTTTGAGGCTAAAAATTATCAGGATTAATTCCGATTGAGTCAGTTTGATTCTGGCTAGGTTTACGGCGTTATTGTGCCGCAATTCTTTTGATGGTGTTAGGGGAGGAAACTTGAACAGTCGCAGACTCAGACAAGAGTGGTTTTCAAATGTGCGCGCGGATTTGTTGGCGGGTGCAGTGGTGGGTTTGGCGTTGATTCCCGAGGCGATCGCCTTTTCAATTATTGCTGGGGTTGATCCCAAAGTCGGACTCTATGCCTCCTTTATTATTGCCATAATGACGGCCTTTTTAGGGGGTAGACCCGGGTCAATTTCGGCAGCGACAGGGGCGATGGCGTTGCTGATGATTGATTTGGTCAAGGATCATGGATTGCCCTATTTATTTGCGGCAACCTTGTTGACGGGACTCTTGCAAGTTGTGTTTGGTTTTCTAAAGCTGGGACGGCAGATGAAATACGTTCCCCGGGCGGTGACGATTGGGTATATTAATGCGTTGGCAGTATTAATTTTTCTGGCCCAGTTGCCACAGTTGACGGATGTTCCTGTGGCAGTTTATGTGCTTACAGGTTTGTCTTTGGCGATTATTTATATTTTGCCTCGGTTTACGAAAGCGGTGCCTTCTCCATTGGTGGCATTGGCGGTGATGACGATCGCGGCGATCGCCCTCAAATTAGAAGTACCCAGGGTCGGGGATATGGGAGAACTCCCCACCGCCTTACCCTTCTTTGCACTGCCACAAGTCCCGCTAACTTTAGAAACCTTACAGATTATTCTTCCCTATTCCCTAACCTTAGCCATTGTTGGATTATTGGCCTCATTTCTCACCGCTTCTTTGGTAGATGAACTGACCGATACCCCTAGCGATAAAAACCAAGAAGCTAAAGGACAAGGAATTGCCAATATTGTCACCAGTTTTTTTGGTGGCATGGCCGGATGTGGGATGATTGGACAATCGGTGATTAATGTCCAATCTGGGGGACGAGGACGGTTATCAACTCTCGCGTCTGGGGTGTTTCTCTTATTTGCCATTCTGGTGTTGCAAGATTGGGTCAAGCAAATGCCGATGGCGACTTTGGTTGCCGTGATGATTATGGTCTCTATTGGGACATTCCGTTGGTCATCGTTCAAAAATATTCCTCGGATTCCTCGCAGTGAAACCGCTGTGATGTTGACTACCATGTTGGTGACCATTTTCACCAAGAATTTTGCCCTGGGGGTGGTGACTGGAATTGTTATGAGTACGGTGTTTTTCTCCCGAAAAATTGCCGATTTGGTCTTTGTTGAGAAGGTTCTCAGTACCGATGGAACGCACCGGATTTATAAGGTTGCGGGACAGATTTTCTTCTTATCTAAGGAAGACTTTCTGGCGTCATTTGATTTTAATGAATTGGTCGATCGCGTCACGGTCGATTTGACTCACGCTCATCTTTGGGACCAAGGGTCTGTGGAAATGCTGGATAAGATTGTGATTAAATTCCGTCGCAATGGAACTGAGGTAGAATTAGTCGGTTTAAATCAAGCCAGTGCCACCTTGTACGATAAATTGGCAACCTACAAACAACCGGAACTATCCCCCCAATCTGACCGCTAGAAAGAACAGGACGAAGCCGAATATCCATCCCATCATTCCCAATAATATGAAAAAGATTTTGATTTGCACTGATGGATCGCTGTTTGCAGAAACCATCTATCGTTATGGCGCTGATCTGGCTACCAAACTAGCGGCGGAAATTGATGTATTGTGCGTGACAGATATTCGCAGTCAACAGGCGGTTTCGACGGGAAACTTTAGCGGAAGTATTGGGATTGATGCTTCGGAAAATTTGCTGAATCGGTTGGTGGAGTTGGAACATGAAAAAGCCAAAATTAACCACCAACGGGCCAAACTGATTTTACAAACTGCTGCGAGTCGTCTCAAATCGGAAGGAGTCGATCGCATCAACTTGATCCATAAAACCGGCTTTTTGGTGGATTGCTTGGATGAGTTTGAGACAAGTTATGATTTAATTGTTCTAGGGAAACGAGGAGAATCGGCGAGTTTTGCTTCGAGTCATTTAGGGGCGAATTTAGAACGAATTGTTCGGAGTAGTCGGAAGCCTTGCCTGGTGGTTCCCCTGGAATATCAACTGATTGACCGGGTATTGTTGGCCTATGATGGCAGTCCCACGGGGCAGAAAATGTTGCAATTTATTGGGGAATCCCCGTTATTTAAGGGGGTAGACCTGCATCTTGTGAAGGTGGCTAAAAGTCAGGACAGTCCCACGGTAAATTCCCGATTGCAGGAAGCAGAACAAGCGGTGAAAGGGGCTGGATTTAAGCCTGTGATTTGCCGTTTAGAAGGGGAACCGGAAAAGGCGATCGCCTCCTATATTACTGAACAAAATATTAGCTTGTTACTCATGGGGGCCTATGGTCATAGTCGGATTCGGCAGCTAGTCATCGGCAGTACCACTGCCCAAATGTTGAGAAGTAGCAATATTCCGGTATTGTTATTTCGTTAGTCTAATTGAAAAAAAAATTAGGGTCATTTTTGAATCGAGGAAATTTCTTTATGCAGATCATCAATACCATTCATTTTCGTAACCTCAAGGGCGATCTTTTTGGGGGGTTAACCGCTGCGGTGGTGGCCTTGCCGATGGCCCTTGCTTTCGGGATTGCCTCCGGGGCAGGGGCCTCAGCCGGGTTATGGGGGGCGATATTAGTCGGCTTTTTCGCCGCTTTATTTGGCGGAACTCCTAGTCTGATTTCTGAACCCACAGGACCGATGACGGTGATTATCACCGCTGTGATTGCTGAGTTAATGGCGAATAACCCAGAAAATGGTCTGGCAATGGCTTTTACCGTGGTCATGATGGGGGGGATATTTCAAATCATCTTTGGTCTGTTGCGATTAGGGAAGTATATTACCATGCTTCCTTATAACGTTATTTCCGGTTTTATGACCGGAATTGGCGTGATTCTAATTTTTCTGCAAATTGCCCCTTTTATCGGACAACAAACGCCGTCCGGTGGGGTGATTGGGGTCATCAAAAATTTCCCAGAACTGATGATGAATCTCAATCCCTGGGAAACGATTTTAGGGGCGACCACTCTGGGAATTCTGTTCTTTTACCCACCCAAACTGAAACCCTTTATGCCGCCGCAATTAGTGGCATTATTGATGGGGACGGGCATTTCTTTGGTTTTATTTGGCGGGATGGAGATTCGCACCATTGCCACAATTGGAGAAATCACCCCAGGGTTACCGCAACTGCAAATCCCAACTTTTACCCCCGATAATTTGCGGTTAATGTTTGTGAATTCGATGGTGTTGGGAATGGTCGGGTCGATTGATTGTTTGTTAACTTGTCTGGTTTCCGACAGTTTGACCCGGACGGAACATAAATCCAATAAAGAATTAATCGGTCAAGGGGTTGCCAATTTAATTACCGGATTATGTGGCGGAATTGCGGGGTCTGGGGCAACGACGGCAACGGTAGTCAGTATTCAAGCGGGGGGAAGAACTGCATTAGCCGGAATTAGTCGGGCGTTAGTGTTGTTGATTGTGGTGTTATGGGCGGCCCCTTTAACTTCGGTGATTCCTCTGGCGGTGTTAGCGGGAATTGTCCTCAAGGTCGGGATTGATATTATTGATTGGGGATTTTTGAAACGGGTTCACAAAATTTCATTGAAGGCTGCCGGAATTGTTTATAGTGTAGTCTTATTGACGGTATTTGTGGATTTGATGGTGGCGGTAGCAGTTGGGGTATTTATTGCGAATATCTTGACGATTGAGCGCTTGGATGAACTGCAATCTCAATCGGTGAAAGCGATTACCGATGCCGATGACCAAATTGTGTTGACATCCGAGGAAAAACAGGTGTTAGATTTAGCAAATGGACGGGTTTTACTGTTCCATTTGAGTGGACCGATGATTTTTGGGGTGGCGAAAGCAATCGCCCGGGAACATCATGCGATCGCCAATTATGATGTGCTGATTGTGGATTTGGGTGAAGTGCCGATTTTAGGGGTGACTTCTTCCCTGGCAATTGAAAATGCCATCCAAGAGGCGATCGATGCGGGACGGGATGTGATTGTTGTCGGTGCAACGGGTAAAGTGAAGCGACGGTTAGAAAAATTGGGGATTGCCGGGTTGATTCCCGGGAACCACTGGATGGGCGATCGCCTGACGGCCCTCAAGGAAGGGTTATCGATGGTTCGAGAAAAAGAAAGCGTTAGCTATAATGAACTTCAGCAACCCTTTTCACCCATTTCTGACTCCTAACCCTGAACGCCATTTGAGGACTGTCATGCAACTAGAAATGCAACCTGAACAAACACAGAGTAATTCCCCAGACGATCGCCTCAATTGGGAAGTGAATCGTCGCCGAAATTTTGCTATCATTTCTCACCCTGACGCCGGTAAAACCACCCTGACAGAGAAACTATTGCTGTATGGAGGGGCAATCCAAGAAGCGGGGGCGGTTAAAGCAAAACGGGCGCAACGGAGTGCCACCTCAGACTGGATGGCAATGGAACAACAGCGGGGAATTTCGATTACCTCCACGGTTCTGCAATTTCAGTATCAAGACCATTTACTGAATCTGTTGGATACCCCGGGACACCAAGATTTTAGTGAGGATACTTATCGAACCCTGGCAGCAGCAGATAATGCGGTGATGCTGATTGATGCCGCAAAAGGATTAGAGACTCAAACTCGGAAATTGTTTGAAGTCTGCCGGATGCGGCAACTGCCGATTTTTACCTTCATTAATAAACTTGATCGCCCGAGTTTATCGCCCTTAGAGTTGATTGATGAAATTGAACAGGAATTAGGATTAAGCACCTATGTGGTGAACTGGCCAATTGGAACAGGCGATCGCTTCCGGGGAGTGGTCGATCGCCGTCAACAAAAAATTCACCTGTTTGAAAAAAGTGCCTCCCACGGGAGTAAGAAAGCGACAGATACAATCCTGTCCCTGGATGACTCCCGCCTAAAATCCTTGATAGAACCGGAGTTGTATCAACAGCTTCAGGAGGATTTAGAATTGCTGGATGGAGTCAGTCCGGAATTGGATTTAGAGGCAATTCATCAGGGCCAATTAACCCCGGTGTTCTTTGGTAGCGCCATGAATAACTTTGGGGTGGAGTTATTTTTGGAGGCATTTTTAGACTATGCGATCGCCCCGGCCCCCCATGACAGCGACCAAGGAGAAATTCCCCCCACCTATCCAGAATTTTCCGGATTTGTGTTCAAATTGCAGGCGAACATGGACCCTAAACATCGCGATCGCGTCGCCTTTTTGCGCGTTTGTTCCGGTCAGTTTGAAAAAGACATGGTGGTAACCCATACTCGCACAGGTAAGACCATTCGCCTCTCCCGTCCGCAGAAATTATTTGCCCAGGACCGGGAAACCGTAGAAGTCGCTTATGCCGGAGATGTCGTCGGATTAAATAACCCAGGCAGCTTTGCGATCGGGGACACAGTTTGCATGGGAAAACCGATTCGCTATCCGGAAATTCCCTCCTTCTCCCCAGAACTATTTGCTTTCCTGAAAAATGCTGACCCAA
>CAYUEH010000026.1:16660-19991 GCA_964442465.1 uncultured Laspinema sp.
GAAATTCCCTCCTTCTCCCCAGAACTATTTGCTTTCCTGAAAAATGCTGACCCAACGAAGTATAAAAACTTCAACAAAGGCGTCTCAGAATTGCAAGAAGAAGGGGCAGTGCAAATCCTCAACTCCACCGATGAAAGTAAGCGCGACCCGATTTTAGCCGCCGTTGGACAACTCCAGTTTGAAGTCGTCCAATTCCGGTTAATCAATGAATATGGCGTAGAAACCCGACTGGAAATCTTACCCTATTCCGTCGCCCGATGGGTCGTCGGAGGTTGGGAAACCCTGGAAAAAGTTGGTCGCCTGTTTAATACCTTTATCGCCAAAGACCGATGGGACCGTCCTGTTTTATTGTTCAACAATCAATGGAACTTGGACCAAAACTTGGCCGATCATCCTGAACTCAAAGTCAGCCCGATCGCCCTTCCTCCCTCCTAACCCTTTTGAGGAGAGTAAAAGTAGGGTGGGCACTGCCCACCTACATTAAGGTGGGCAATGCCCACCCTACAATGGCTTACTCGTTTTTACAGATCTATCACAACCGGATTTTGTATGACGCACCCGTTCTCTATCCTGTGATTTTTTCCCATTCACTCTAATCTCATGACTTACTATATCGCCCCCAGATTCCTCAACAAATTAGCCGTTCATATTACCAAGAATTTTCTCGATTTACCCGGCATTAACGCCCCCCTAATTTTAGGAATTCATGGTCACAAAGGAGAAGGAAAATCCTTCCAATGTGAATTAGTTTTTAAACGGATGAAAGTCCAAGCCATTCATTTATCCGCCGGTGAATTAGAAAGCCCAGATGCGGGGGACCCTTCTAGGTTGGTGCGCTTTAGGTATCGAGAAGCAGCGGATATTATTAGTAAACATGGCAAATTAGCCGTGTTAATGATTAATGATATTGATGCCGGTGCCGGACGAGTGGATAGCGGAACTCAATACACCGTGAATACGCAATTAGTCAATGCCACATTGATGAATATTGCCGATAATCCCACCAATGTTCAGCTTCCCGGTAGCTACGATAGCGAACCCTTGCCTCGGGTACCGATTATTGTCACCGGGAATGACTTTGGCACTCTGTATGCGCCCTTGGTTCGTGATGGACGCATGGACAAATTCTATTGGGAACCGAATCGAGAGGACCGATTAGAAATTGTCAATGGAATTTTTACCCCCGATGGACTAAACCGAGGGCAAATTGAACAACTGGTGTCTAAATTTGAAAGCCAATCCATTGACTTTTTTAGTGCCTTGCGAGCCAGTATTTATGATGAGCAAATTTTGGCCTTTATTGAACAAACCGGCTTTGATAAAATTGGCCTAAAAGTTGCCAACAGCACGGAAAAGCATAGCTTCATTAAACCTGATTTTCGCCTGGAACACCTGATGGAAAAAGGGGAACAAATGGTGAAGGAACAGCAACATATTCAAGAGTTGCGATTGGTAGCAGCTTATAACCGTTCTTTGGCAGAAAGTCATACGGCACAACGCTATGGATTTATGCCGGGACAACCCCCTGCCTCGGGGAATGGCATCCGTCAGGAAAACCAGGGTTTTAACGCTCAACCGACTGCATCCAATGGTTCTCCCTCTGTGGAGGTGTCTCGTCCCCAAAACCAATCTAAATCTGCTACAGCAACCTTAGATTTGGATGCGTTGAAACAACTCAGACATTTAGTATCACAAGGTTATCCGATTGGCATCGAGCACGTCGATCGCCGTCGGTTTAGAACCGGGTCCTGGCAAAGTTGTGGATGCATTCAAACCGGGAATGAATCCGAGGCGATCGCCTCCTTAGAATCCTGTTTAGCGAACTATGCCGGGGAATATGTTCGCCTATTTGGAATTGATGCAAATAAGCGCCGAGTCATGGAAACCATCATCCAACGTCCTGATTAGTCAGGATTTATAGAAAACTTTGCTCCAATCTATTTAAAAAGGATAGATTGGAGCAACAATCATTTTCCTCACATCAAGACAAGTTAGATTGCAATGAGAGTCATAAATTAGGGACTTTTCAAGAAATGTTATAATCAACTTCACCAATTTTTATCACAACCTAGATAGGCATTCAATGATTTATGCTAAAAAGAATCCGCCTAAAAAACTTTAAAAATTTTCAAGATGCCGAACTCATTTTCGGTCCTTTCACTCTGTTAATCGGAACCAATGCCTCGGGAAAAAGTAATATTAGAGATGCTTTGCGGTTTTTGCATGGCATTGCTCGTGGCTATAATCTCGCCGAAATCATGGGCGAAAAATATGTAGAAGGGGGCGTTTTGCAATGGCGCGGCATTCGCGGAGGACCGCGAGAAATTACGTTTCAGAATTCTGAAACGTTTACATTGGAAGTGGAATTTACAGTTGACTATCAAGAGGAACAGAAAGAAGCTATATATAGCATTACCGTAAATCCGGGTACAAGTGGCAGAAGTCCACAAATTTGTAAAGAAAAACTTCAAATTAAAAATTTCCCTGCTCCGCTTTTTGAATACATTTTACCCAAAGATAGTTTAACCCCCTATCTACAGACTCAGACGGATGATGGAAGGCTTTATAGAGTAAATATTTTATTTTTTGGTACACCTTTGGTTTCAGAATTTGTAGATAAAAAATCTTCTCTCTTATCTACTGATATTGTTGAAAGGGAGGTTTTTTCAAAACAATATTATTACGTTCAATTTATCTCAGAACAATGTTTAAATGCTCTCAATGATATACAATTTCTGGACCTCAATCCAGAAGCGATCCGGATGCCATCGGTTCCAGGACAAACTATTTTAGGCGATCGCGGCGAAAACCTCTCCTCTGTTTTGTTTGATATTTGTCAAGACCCCCAAAAAAAGGCCATCCTGCTGGAGTGGATACAAGAACTCACCCCAATGGATGCTCAAGATTTTGAGTTCCCATCAGATTTTACCGGAAAAATTTTATTAACCCTAGTCGAAGAGAGTGGGCAAAAAATATCCGCCTACAGTGCTTCCGATGGAACTCTGAGATTTCTAGCCATGATAGCTGCCTTACTGGGTTCATCTCCGGCAAAACTCTACTTTTTTGAAGAATTAGATAATGGCATCCATCCCACTCGGTTACATCTCTTACTGCAACTGATTGAACGGCAAGTTTCTCAAGGAAAAATCCAGATGATTGCCACCACTCATTCCTCTCAATTACTGAGACTTTTAAGTCCTAATCTCTTAGAGTCTGTCTCGTTAACCTACCGTTTAGAAAATAGACCCGATGCCAAAATCATCCGGATTTTAGATATCCCGAATGCTCAAGAAGTTTTGGAAAAACAAACTCTCGCCCACCTCCACGAATC
>CAYUEH010000027.1:0-1866 GCA_964442465.1 uncultured Laspinema sp.
AATCGAGAACCATTGGCTACTTTTGAAGCGAATATTAAAGGAACGTGGAACTTATTAGAAGCTTGTCGAAGGGTAGGAGGAGTTAGTAGAATTGTGGTAGCTTCCAGTGATAAAGCATATGGAAACCAAGAAATTCTGCCTTATGATGAAACTACCCCCCTTCAAGGCGAACACCCCTACGATGTTTCTAAAAGTTGTGCAGATTTGATTTCCCGCACCTATTATGTTAGTTATGGTTTGCCGGTTTGTATTACTAGATGTGGTAATTTTTATGGGGGAGGAGATCTGAATTTTAATCGCATTGTGCCCGATACCATTAGATCGGCGTTACGGGATAAACCTGTTTCTATTCGCAGTGATGGAACCTTTATTCGCGATTATTTTTATGTTAAAGATGGAGTTTTAGCTTATCTTCATTTAGCCGAACAAATGGACAGAAAAGAAATTTGGGGAGAAGCCTTTAATTTCAGTAATGAAATCCAATTTACTGTCTTAGAATTGGCAAATAAAATAATTAAATTAATGGAAAAAGAACATTTAAAACCTGTAATTTTAAATCAGAGTAAAAACGAGATTATAAATCAGTATTTATCCGCAAAAAAAGCTCGCACAATGTTAAATTGGTATCCTAAATACACCCTGGACGAAGCTTTATTAGAAACCATTGGTTGGTATCAGCAATTTTTCACAAAATTATGAGGTTTAATAAAATAGATGGGTTTGGTTTATGCTGACATTGAAATTATTAATGCTGAGAATCTTCTATTTAATAGCAATCAGAGATTTGCTGGCGGTTACACGACGCACAAGCTGCTGCCATTCGGCTGAGTTGGTCAATTCCTGAATGTTCATCGGGTAGCCATGCTCTGAAGCCAATCTAGAAAAAGTTTCTAGCCAGTTGAGGATAGTTTCGGTTCGGGGTAGAGGCGTGCATTTCAACGACTGTTGCAGGCAATGAGCCATCTGTTTCAACTTGCCATTTCTATAAGCTTGCCAAGCATCCCATAATAGAAGATTGTACTGCATCCGTTCGTCATTTTCAGCAGCACTGGCGAGAGTTTCTTCCAGCCGCGATCGCTCGCCTTCAGTTTGATAGCGTTCTAACTCGCTACGAGTCTCTTGCAATTGAGATAGGGATTGCTCTAAGGCACTTTCGGTGTCATGCAACTGAGCTTGCGATCGCTCCCAGCGTTCCTGGGTTTGCTTCAACTGCTCCCGGTTTTGATGATTTTTGGTCTGCCATTGCTGGCATTCCTCCTGACTCTGATGCAACTGAGTTTGAGATTGTTCTAATAGAGTTTCTATTTGTTGGAGGTGAGATTGATATTGTGCCAGCATTGCCTCCGTTTGATAGACTTGAGTTTGAACCTCTTCGAGTTTTGATCGAGTCTGAGCAAGTTCAGATTTAGCCTGTTGCTCCTCTTGTTTTAGCTGCTGCTGTTGGGACTCAGACTGCTCCAATTCCTCCTGAAGTTTAGAGACTTGAGACTGAGACTGCTGCAATTCCTGAGTTTTCTGCTGCAATTGAGTCATTGATTGTTCCAAAACTGCCTCAGTCTTATGCAGTTGATCCTGTGACTGTTCTAACACTTCCTCGGTTTGATGCAGTTGAGACTGGGTTTGCCCTAATTCCTCCTGAACTTGGTGTACTTGAGACTGAGACTGCTGTAATTCCTGAGTTTTCTCCTCTAATTGAGTCATTGATTGTTCCAAAACTGCCTCAGTTTCATGGATTTGAGCCTGGGACTGTTCTAACAGTTCCTGAGTTTCATGCAATTGAGATTGGGTTTGCCCTAATTTTTCCTCAGTTTCATGCAGTTGAGATTGGGTTTGCCCTAATTTTTCCTCAGTTTCATGCAGTTGAGA